>JAYZXK010000281.1:0-6286 GCA_036141415.1 Pseudomonadota bacterium | reverse complement strand
ATTTGCTGGGCAACCCGATCAGTTCGAGAAAATTCCCGAGCCATAGTTACTCTCCTCTGTTTTGCAATCTGCCCTGCTTTTAGTGTAGCGGACTATTGTACAGACAAAAGCGGGGGCTTCAGAGCCCCCGCTATACTTTAGTTATTCGCTGAGCTTAGATTTCGCGTTTAACTTCAACTACCTGGAAGACCTCGATTTGGTCGCCCACTTTTACGTCGTTGTTGTTTTTAACGCCGATACCACATTCCATTCCGTTACGAACTTCCTGAACGTCATCTTTAAAGCGACGCAGTGATTCAAGCTCACCTTCGTAAATAACCACGTTTTCACGCAGTACGCGAATTGGGTTACTACGCTTAACAGTACCTTCAGTTACCATACAACCGGCAATCGCGCCCAGTTTAGGTGACTTGAATACATCACGTACTTCGGCAAGACCCATGATTTCCTGTTTGAATTCTGGTGCCAGCATACCACTCATGGCCGCTTTCACTTCATCAATCAGGTCATAGATAACGCTGTAGTAACGTAGGTCGATTTCTTCCGCTTCAATCACGCGACGTGCCGTTGCATCGGCACGAACGTTAAAGCCCACCACGATAGCACTTGATGCCGCCGCCAGGCTGGCGTCAGTTTCGGTAATACCACCTACACCGCTACCTACGATATTCACTTTCACTTCACTGGTAGACAGTTTGGTGAGTGACTCAGATATCGCCTCAACAGAGCCTTGTACGTCTGCTTTCAGTACTACGTTCAGCTCGCTCACGTCACCGGCTTCCATGTTAGCAAACATGTTTTCCAGCTTGGCTTTCTGCTGACGGGCCAGTTTTAGTTCACGTTTCTTCTGATGACGTTTACCGGCCACTTCACGCGCCTTACGCTCATCCTGTACTACCAGCGCGTCTTCACCCGCTACCGGTACACCAGAAAGACCCAGAATCTCTACTGGCGTTGACGGACCGGCCACTTTTACATCGTTACCGTTCTCATCGCGCATGGCACGAACACGACCGTATTCTTCACCACACAGCAGGATATCACCTGCTTTAACTTCACCTTCCTGAACCAATACCGAGGCAATCGGGCCACGGCCTTTATCAAGACGAGACTCAACGACAATACCGCGGCCGGGGCCGGTTGGCGTTGCTTTAAGATCCAGTACCTCAGCTTGCAGGGAAATAGCTTCCAGCAGTTCATCAACGCCCATACCGGTTTTGGCAGATACGTTTACAAACTGGTGCTCACCGCCCCACTCTTCAGAGATAACTTCCAGCTGCGACAGTTCGGTTTTAACCCGATCCGGATCCGCCGTTTCTTTATCCATCTTGTTCACAGCAATGATCAGTGGTACCCCTGCTGCACGACTGTGCTGAACCGCTTCTTTAGTCTGCGGCATAACACCATCGTCTGCGGCAACAACCAGTACAACGATATCCGTTGCTGTAGCACCACGTGCACGCATGGCCGTGAAGGCGGCGTGTCCAGGCGTATCCAGGAACGTGATCTTACCGCTGTCAGTTTCTACGCTGTAAGCACCAATGTGCTGGGTAATACCACCGGCTTCACCGGCCGCCACTTTGGCGCGACGAATGTAATCAAGCAATGAGGTTTTACCGTGGTCAACGTGACCCATGATGGTTACTACCGGCGCACGGGTGGTTTTGTCACCATTGCCGGAGCCCGCTAACAACTCGTCTTCTAAGGCGTTGTCATTAACCAGCTCATATTTATGACCCATCTCTTCCACTACCAGTACAGCAGTGTCCTGATCCAGCACCTGGTTGATGGTTGCCATTTCGCCCATTTTCATCATGGCCTTAATGACTTCCTGCACCTTGATTGCCAGACGGCTGGCCAGTTCACCTACCGTGATGGTTGCGCCCAGTTTAACCACACGCTCAACTGGCGCGGCCGGCTTGTTAAAGCCCTGCTTCAAGCTTTCACTGGCTTTCTTGTTCGGCTTCTTACGACGACGTGAAGAACGCTCGACCTGCATATCTTCTTCGTCTTCCGCTTCCTGCGCGTAACGGTTTGAGTGCATGTGCACTTCTTCGGCTTCTTCTTTCTTACGACGCTCTTCTTCTTCTTTCCAGCGACGTTCGTTTTCTTCAGCCAGTTTACGCGCTTCTTCAGCGGCTTTCTTCGCGTCTTCTTCCAGTTTACGCTGCGCTTCTTCTTCCTGCTGCTTGCGTAAACGTTCTTCTTCCTGACGCGCTTCTTCCTGTTCTTTTAACTCTTCTTCTGACAGCTCAGTCTCGGCTTCTGCACGAGCAGCAGCTTCCTGCTTGGCTTTTTCAGCGCGGCGAGCTTTCTCTTCTTCCGCTGCTTTACGGGCTTCTTCCGCCTTACGCGCTTTTTCTTCTGCCGCTTTACGAGCTTCCTCAGCCGCTTTTTCTTCCGCTTCACGCTTCAGACGGGCTTCTTCTTCGCGGCGCTTGGCTTCTTCTTCTGCCTGACGCTGCTCTTCAATGTCCGTACGTTTCACGTAAGTGCGCTTCTTACGAACTTCAACTTTTACTTCTTTCGACTTACCTAAACTTAACGTGCTGGTAGTTTTACGTTGCAACGTCATTTTCTTAGGTTCACCACCATTGGTGCCACCGTGTTGTTTGCTCAGGTGGTCCAGTAGTTTGCGTTTCTCATCTTCAGTCACGTTCTCACCGGCGGCTTTTTTAATGCCGGCGTCGCTAAACTGACTCACTAACCGGTCAACGCTTGTCCCGCTCTCACTGGCGAGTTTTTCAATGGATACATCTGCCATTACGCGTTTTTCCCCTTGTCGACCTTATTCTTCGTTGAACCAGACTTTGTTTCGTGCAGCCATAATCAATGCACCGGCTTTCTCTTCGTCCAGTCCTTCTACATCACTGATATCATCGGTGCCCTGTTCAGCCAGCGCTTCCAAATCGATGATACCTCTACTTGCCAGAACATACGCCAGGTGCTTGTCCATACCTTCAAGGTTCAGCAGTTCCTCGGTGGGCTCTGAGCTCTCGAGCGATTCCTCGTTGGCGAGCGCCTGAGTGGTCAGTGCTGCACGTGCACGATTACGTAATTCTTCAACGGTATCTTCATCAAGGCCGTCAATGGCCAATAATTCGCTGACTGGCACATAGGCAACTTCTTCTAATGAAGTGAAGCCTTCTTCAACCAAGACACTTGCGAAGTCTTCATCGATGTCAAGACCGTTAACAAATACCGCCAGAACCCTTTCGTTTTCTGCCTGGTGTTTCTGGTTCAAATCTTCAATGGTCATTACGTTCAGTTCCCAGCCAGTCAATTGACTTGCCAGACGAACGTTCTGTCCACTCCGACCGATAGCCTGAGCCAGGTTATCGGCTTCTACTGCTACTTCCATGGTATGCGTGTCTTCATCAACCACAATGGATGCAACCTCTGCAGGGGCCATTGCGTTGATAACAAATTGCGCCGGGTTTTCATCCCATAACACAATATCGACTCTTTCTCCGCCCAGTTCACCGGATACAGCCTGTACCCGTGAACCACGCATGCCTACACAGGCACCCACTGGGTCAAGACGCTTATCGTTGGTCTTAACCGCGATTTTGGCCCGCGAGCCAGGATCCCGTGCGGCGGATTTAATTTCTAATGTTTCTTCGGCGATTTCTGGTACTTCCAGACGGAACAGTTCAACCAGCATCTCCGGATGGGTACGGCTCACGAACAGTTGAGCACCACGTGCTTCGGGACGGATTACATAGAGTAAGCCGCGCACCCGGTCACCCGGACGGAAGGTTTCACGAGGCAGCATATCATCACGGTAAATAACGCCTTCAGCGTTGTTACCCAGGTCGATGATGATGTTGTCACGATTGACTTTTTTAACGGTACCGGTTACCAGTTCGCCAACTTTATCTTCATACTCGGCAACCATTTGTGCACGCTCTGCTTCACGCACTTTCTGCACAATCACCTGTTTCGCCGTTTGGGTGGTAATTCGATCGAAAGCGATTGATTCAATCTGCTCTTCTACGTAATCACCCACTTCGATCTCCGGCTCATCAATTTGCGCCGCAGAAAAGGTCAATTCGGCAAACGGGTTTTCCTGTTCCTGATCATCAGGAATAACCAGCCAACGGCGGAAGGTATCAAAATCGCCGGTTTCACGATTAATGCTTACGCGTACTTCAATTTCGCCTTCGTTTTTCTTTTTTGTGGCACTTGCAATGGCAAATTCTAACGCCTCAAAAATCTTTTCTCTTGGCACTTGTTTTTCATTAGAAACGGCTTCTGCCACTAACAAAATTTCTTTATTCATTTTTGCCTCACTGGTTGCATGCGGCTGGGCACGCAGTGTTATTCCGTATTATTCGAATGTTGGAACCAAATTACCTTTTTCAATCCCGCTGACCTGCAAATTAAATTGCTCGCCATCGACCTCGATAGTTAACGTGCCATTTTCACACGCCAGTAATTTCCCCTTGAAATTGCGTCGGTTATCCAACGGCAATGCCATTCTGACAGCGACGGTTTCGCCCACCACCTGTGCATAGTGCGCCTCTTTAAATAAGGGGCGATCCATACCTGGCGATGAGACTTCTAAGTTGTATTCAGTATTGATTGGATCTTCCACATCCAGGACCGCACTGACCTGATGGCTGACATCCGCACAATCATCTACGTTGATGCCATTCTCATGATCAATGTAAACCCGCAGGATTGAATGTTTTCCGGCGCGGACAAACTCCACACCCAGTAATTCAAACCCCAATGCTTCTACCGCCGGATTCAACATTTCGCTTAAACGTTGCTCTAGCTTTGACAATCCAAACCTCCAAAAACGAAAAAAGGGCATAATGCCCAATATACTGATACCTTGCTCGGTATCGCTTTGTGCGTGAGACCGAGCTAACAAAAAGCCCCGATTAAACGGGGCTTTTTGCAATAAAAATTCGGTCCCTTTTGCCCACATCAGGCAAGGTTACTATTGGTGCAATACAACAATAAAAACCCGTAAGGCATGGTGCTGGTAATCGCTAATTACCGGTACCGGCCATAATCTGACACGCATTATACTGCCTGCTTGTTGATTTAGCAACCGGCAATCCCGCATCACAGAGCATTGTCACGATAAATTAATCTTCCCGCCAGCGTTCCTTAATAGTCAGAATTTTCGCAAGATTCTCTTCCAGTAAGGTTATCAGGTATGGTTCGAAGTGCTTGCCTGATTCGCTTTTCATCACTGACAGCGTTTTCTCAATTGACCAGGCTTCCTTATAAGGGCGTTTACTGGTAAGTGCATCAAATACATCGGCTACCGCCACAATCCGCCCCTCGACCGGAATATCCTCCCCCTTCAGCCCGTTTGGATATCCTGAGCCATCCCATTTTTCGTGATGGGTCATGGCTACGGATTTTGCAATACGTAACAGGTCGGAGTCCGCTTCACCCAAAATTTCAGCACCAATTTCCGGGTGCGTTTTCATTACCGCAAATTCTTCCTCGGTGAGCTTACCGGGCTTGAGCATAATGTGATCAGGAATGCCTATTTTGCCAATATCGTGCATGGGGGCTGCGTGTAACAGGGTATCTGCCTGATCTTCATTTAACCCATAAGCCAGTGCCAGCACTTTTGAATAATGGCTCATGCGCAGAACATGCATGCCGGTTTCGTTGTCTTTGTACTCGGCTGCCCGGCCTAAGCGTTGCACCACCTGCAAACGGGTGCGTTTAAGTTCATCGGCCTGCACCAGCGATAAATGGGTTTTTATGCGCGCTTTCACTACAGCGGGTGAAATGGGTTTGGTAATATAATCAACCCCGCCCACTGCAAAGCCTTCTGCTTCATCCTGCTCATCACTTAAAGCTGTCACAAAGATCACCGGTATCGCCCGGGTAAGAACATTGTCCTTAAGCGCCTGACACACTTCAAAGCCTGTCATGCCAGGCATCATCACATCGAGTAAAATAAGATCAGGTAACTGTGCCTCTGCCACCCGCAGTGCTTCTGGGCCATTTTTAGCAAAAGCCAGACTATAATGCTCTGCCAGCAGGTGTTTGAGTACCCTCAGATTGGCCGGTTCATCATCAACCACTAAAATAGTGGGTTTTAGTGCGGTGTTTTGCATGTTCGCTATTCGTCCAGTTTGTCGATTAGTGCTGACAGCAGTGTAATCGCCTGTTCAAATTCAAAGTCTTCTATGGCATCCAGGATCGATTGGATTTCATTGGCAAAGCGGCTATTCTGGTAACTACTGAGCAATCCTAATTCGGTCTCTTCTATACGGTTATTTTTAACCGAAAGCGCAATGCGCTCCAATAT
>JAYZXK010000280.1:0-7439 GCA_036141415.1 Pseudomonadota bacterium | reverse complement strand
TGGATCAGGGCCGTAGCAAGAATGCCAATAATCAAACCGGTGACCGGGTTTTCGGCAAACTGAAAAAGCGACTCTGCATGGCCCGCAGTCATCGCCTGAAAGCCATTGCCAATTACCGAGACGGCAACCAGCATGAGGTATATAAGCCCTAGTAAGACCACCCACTGATGGCGGTTTGGTTGAGGTGCAGCGCCCGCCTGGCTGCCTAATGGAAGTGATGTTGTCGACATAAACTGAAGGTGGAAAGTAAACCAACCTCCAGTCTATGGACGTTAGATGACAAATCGATGAAGGCGCACGACGCCTAGAAAGGCATGGGGTAGCGCTTGATCACCTGGTTGATTTGTTTTTTAGTGTCTTCTGATAAGTCTATTTCAAATGCTTCGATATTTTCTTTAAGCTGGGTCACACTGGTTGCGCCAATAATGGTAGAGGTAACACCGGGCACCTGTTTACACCACGCCAGCGCCAGTTGTGCAGGTGTCATTTTAGCGCGCTCAGCAATTTCTATATAGCGCGACGTCGCCTCGTGCGCATCGGTGGTATTTCTGAATAACCCCTGACGCTGCACAAAGGTCCAGCGACTGCCTTTAGGACGTTCATCATTCTGATACTTACCGGTAAGCATCCCGGTTGCCAATGGCGACCAGGGCAGGTAAGCAATGTTTTCAAACACGCAGGTCTCAATCAGATAGGGCCAGTCTTTTAAATGTAACAGGCTAAACTCATTCTGAATGGAAACCGGTTTGGGCACGCCCATTTCCTGACACAGGTTTAAAAACGTGTGGATCCCCCAGGGAGTATCATCAGAAAGCCCCCAGTGACGGATTTTACCGGCATCAATGGCTTTGCCAATGCCTTTAACAATTTCTCGCATGCCGTCTCGCTCGCGCTTTACATCGGTATCCTGAGGGTTAGTGCGCCACGGCCAGTGTTTGGCAAAATGTGGCGAGGTACGGTTTGGCCAGTGCAACTGGTACACATCCACGTAATCAGTTTTAAGTCGCTGCAGGGATTCATCCAGCGCCACCGCAATCGTCTTGCTACTAATAGGACTGGCATCACGAATGTAAGCCAGCCCACTGCCAGCAATCTTAGTCATCAACACCAGCTTGTCTCGTTTATGCTGGTTGGCTGCCAGCCAGTTCCCGATAAACCGCTCGGTATCAGCATAAGTCGCTTCGTTAGGCGGAATAGGATACATTTCGGCAGTATCGATAAAGTTAATACCGTAATCGACGGCGTAATCCAACTGGTCGTTGGCATCCTGCTGGGTGTTTTGAATACCGAAAGTCATGGTGCCCAGACAAATTTCAGATACCTGTAAATCACTGCTACCTAGTTGATTAAATTGCATTGCTGCCCTCTTATAAAATGTTATGGCGCAACTTTATGAGACTCCCGGTTAGCCGATTCCAGTTTTGCCAGTCGCCGTTCAATTTGTCGGCGACTCTCAACCATCTCATTGGCCAGTGCAGCCAGCGAACGAAACTCCGAAAATCCCAGTTGCTTTGGATCTATACGTTGATATTGCCGTTTACAGCGATAAAAAAACAGTACGAAGTTAGCAAAAGACCGATGAAAGGTGGCAAAACTTTTGATTAACAGCAAAATGACTGCGACAGACGTCAGCAGCGCGATAACCGTACTGTATACAGCAGCTTGTTCCCGGTGCGCTGTCAGTACAGGCTGTAAAGCGTTCTTAAGCGCACCAAGATCACTTTCTGCCTGATGAGCCAGTTCACGAAACTCCCCCCGTAGCCCTTGTTGCTCATTAATACCAATTTGCGCTTTTAAACCAGCCAACTGATTCAGCTGCGCCCGGAATTCGGCCAGCATTTCGCCGGTATCTTCAGGTACGGATCCGTTTTCAAGTAGCTGGCTAAGAATCTGATGAAGCGTATCCAGTGTGTCGCGTTTAGCCGTTAACTGATAATCAGCAGCCAGATAAGTGGCCTGCCCCACCAGCGGTAAATTCAGCTGCTCGGCAGCACTATTGAGTTGCATCGATAAGTGCCGTAATCTGCCACTTATACCGGTATCCGCATCCAGCCCATAAATCACCAACAGCTCGGCCAGCTTATAAAACTGCTGAGCATATCGTTCGGTATTGATAGCGATGTCACTGATAAGTGATGCGGGTAACTCAAATTGCTCTACGACTTCATCCAGGGTATTGACCGTATTCATAAAAATCTGATGCTGTTGCCTGAACAGCTCAAGGTATCGCCGATCACGGCGTAACAAAAAGTCTTTTTCGTGACGTCGAAGCTGCAGTAAATCCTGCTGCAGTTGTTGCAGGGCGACATTCTGGGCATTCAGGTGACTGAGCCGCTGCCCAAAGTAATGCTGATTAACGGTCATCAGTCCCATTCCCAGCACACAGAGAATCGTCATCAACAGTAAACGAGATTTAATTGAATCCCACTTCATCGCTTCACCAACCGGATCAAATAAACGCAGACGCTAAGCCATCTGTATGACACTGACATGACGAAACTGTCATCTAGGGTGAAACCCCTATATCAGTTCAAATTTTATCCAGCCAAACTAACTACGTAATCCGCATTCACTCGCGGCGTCAACAATATGCAGGAGTTTGACATGAAAAAATTTACCCTATCTACCGTAGCCGCAACAATGCTTAGCTTGTCGGCTGCCCCCGCTCTGGCTGACGCCTACATTGGCGAGCAGATGCAATCCACTTTATCCCAACTTGATATCACGTCATCAGTTATGGCGGTTGTCACCTATGATCAGCTCGAACCGCTGGCAGAGTCACAATTAAACCAGCTACTTAACCTTGGGATAACCGAGGGTGTTCAGTTTAAGTCACTGCCAATTATTGGCGTGGTGGCAACCAAAGCCCAGATTGAGGCGATTGCCGGACTGGAAGGCGTACGCTCGGTATTCGCGAACCGCGAAATGTCTTTATACAATGCAGATGCTCGCCAAATCACCGGTGTTGCCGATCTGCAGGGCGCCGAATTCAGCGGTCGTAATGGTCTGGAATACACCGGTAAAGGCGTGACTATTATGGTTAATGACTCTGGTGTGGACGCTTCCCATCAGGACCATTTTTTTGGTGACACTGTGGTGGAAAATGTGCAGGCCCTGACCCATGCATCTGCAATTTCTTTAACCGGTGTAACTGACGGTCTTGTGCTTACCGGTCAAATCAATACTGACACCAATTCCGGCCACGGCACGCATGTCGCTGGTACTATTGCCGGCTCTGGCGTAATGTCTGATGGTAAGTACGTTGGTGCCGCGCCGGACGCCGATATAATTGGCTATGGCTCTGGTGGCGCTGTGCTATTGCTGGATACTATAGGCGGTTTCGATTTTGCAATTAATAACCTCTATTCCTACGACAGCCCAATCAAAATTATCAGTAACTCCTGGGGCTCAAGCGGCAAATATGAGCCGTTAGGCCCGGTTTCAATGGCGACCTATAAGGCTCACAAACTGGGCATCATCAGTGTTTTCGCAGCAGGCAATTCCGGCCCCGGTGAAGATTCACACAACCCCTATGCGCAAATCCCCTGGGGTATTTCTGTTGGTGCTGGCGATAAGTTCGGCAAACTTGCTGACTTTTCTTCCCGTGGCCTGAAAAGTGAAAGCGGTGACTTCACCATGCCTGATGGCACCGAGTGGAGCTACAACAATGAGGTGTCTATTGTGGCTCCCGGTGTGGATATTATCTCAACCAGAGCAGTCACCAACCTCGCGGCGAATGGTGGTGATGCTGATCTGGATGCTATTGAAACCGAGTATTTACCGTTTTATACCATGATTTCTGGCACCAGTATGGCAACACCACATGTGTCTGGCATTATCGCGCTGATGCTTGAGGCAAACCCGACTCTGGACAACCTGACTATCAAAAAACTACTGCAGGAAAGTGCAACCAATATGCCTGGTTATGAACGTTGGGAAGTGGGAGCCGGCTACGTGAATGCCCGCTCAGCCGTTGCGGCAGCACTCGATTATGACATGGATCACAGGGTAACTGTGAACAACCTGGAAGATAAAACCTTTAATGCCAACGCGTTAATCGCAACTTCCGAGCGAGAAGAAAATCTTGAGTTATTCTACTCTCCTGTCGGTGAACCTGAAATTCAGTATTTTGAGGTCGACGATCAAACGGCGCTTGTAAAAGCCTCAGCAAGTACTCTGGCGAACCTGACTAAGCTGGTGCTGGTAGCGCCGGATGGCACCGAATACTTCGGTAACCTGACGACTCCGGTATTAACCGAGACAATGCGTGTCAGCGCACCAGCAACACCTGGCACCTGGGGCATCTATGTTTATGGATTAACCTCACTATCCGGCGTTGAAGCCGATCCGCTTGGCGTTACCAACGGCCCGGGTATTCCCGAATATTTTGACGTCACAGTGAATTTTGAAGTCAGTGGCGGCTATGAAGGCATTGATGATATCGAGGGCCATCCTCAGCAAGGTGCCATAGAGTTTGCAATCAGTGAACGCCTGATGGACGCTCTGGGGAATAAGTTCAACCCTGACGCGGCATTAAAACGTAAAGATTTCGCACGCTATGCGGTGATGGGGGGAGCTGTTCGTCAGTATCGTGACTTGCTAAATGAACCACAGCCAGCCCTGGGCAATCTGCCAGGCGCTGAAAAAGCCTATCTGGAAGCCGTTTCAGTAACCGGTGGAGCACTTAAGGATAATTTGCGTGAACAGGATCCTGTACTACTTTCGGCTAAGAATGGTAATGTAGATGCGTTTGGTAAGATGACAAAGTTAGATATGGCCTATTCAATGGTCCAGATACTTGGTCTGCAAAACATGGCAACCGACTTTGACCCAGCCAGTGATATAACCGTTGATTACCGCGGCGAAACCATTGTGTTGTCGGATCAGGATGCTATCCCGGCTGAGCTGAAAGGCTATGTACAGGCCGCTATTAACCTGTCGCTTATCAACGTGGAATTTGGTATCGAGCAGGGAGCCTTTGGCCTGGAGCCGACCTTAACCGCAACCTTTACACCGGATGCCAGGATTAGTCGCGTACACTATGCTGTTCTTGCAGGCAGATTGTATGAGTACTATCTGAATTAAGCGGGCAGATAGGCACCTCTCCATTTGGAAAGGTGCCGTTATTGGTGTATTTTTAAACAGCTAACAAAGGTAAATATTATGAAGTACTCGAAAAGCAAAAGCCTTTCATGGATGTTTACGGCACTGTTAATGCTGTTCACACCATTATCGAACGCACAAATTGTGCAACCACACACTTTAATTTTCAACGACAATGAAATCGATGCCAGCATTACCCTACCAGGTGCTATTGAAGTCGATGTTAAAATTGAGTTTGAGAATGCTGTTGGTGTTAACCCCGCTAACTTTGACATTCATGCCGAGTTACTGTTGCCGACGGATCCTTCCATCACCAATCGTCTGCCATCTGGTTTGGTATCAGCTACCTCAGGCTTTCCGGTAATTGTTACCGTTGCACCGAAGTCAGATGCCGGCTTTGCTTTTGAGGGGGCTGCCATGGTTGAGTTATATACCAAGGCGCTTCACTTTGCGCCGGATTTGCGCCTTTTCACCTCGCATGCAGGTGATACGTTCGAAGATATTACTATGCTCACCGCTGCAGGGAGCATACGATCGCGGGGTAACACAGGCCGCTTCTCGGACTTCATGATTTTGGTTGATGCCCGGGCACCGGCAGATGTAATCGAACTGAAACTGAACGACATTGATGATTACATTTACGATAACTCAGCCAGCATTTCTTCGGTTTTACAACCCAGCCTCAGTCTGGCGTTAAGCGCACTGGCCAATGACATCGCCCTGGGTAATTACACTGCCGCATTACTGATAGTTGATGATTTAATTGAGTTGGTCGATAGTGCTGATGACGAGGACATGCCGACAATATGGCGCTCGTCAGATGATCTCACCAATGTAAAGGGCGAGTTACTGACGAAACTGAACACATTACGCTTCAGTTTACGGACTCTGTAGTCGGAGTCAGTCATGCCATTACAGATCGCATTTGGAGAACAGTCTGGGGCAGTATCTGAGCACCTGTTATTTGAAGGAATAGCCTATAAGCTGGGGCGTTCCTCTGCAGCAGATGTGGTTGTTCAACATCCTCAGGTGTCACGACTGCATGCGACTTTATGCAGTGATATGACAGACACCCAGTGGACTCTGGATGATACCAGCAGTACCGGTTGTTACGTAAATGGCAGAGCCGTTAAACATATAACGGTTGAAAAAAATACTATTGTGCATTTTGGCCCCGTGGCATGCCGGTTGACCTATTTATCACCAGATGACGTTGCCAGGTACGATAGTCAGTATTTTTGGCGCAAGCAGCAGTTACGCCTGCACGAAAAAGCGCTCCATACGACGGTTGCAACGGCCTCCATGCTCGACGTTGCCAGACATTGTCTGTTACAAACCCTGGGTTGTGAGCGTGCAGCCATGTTGTTACTGGATGAAAACGGCGAGTTTGAGCAGGCTATTGGCCATGAGCCATGGATGGACAGCAACGATTTTAGTGGCAGCAAAACCGTTATACGCAAGTGTATTCACTCGCGAGAGCCAATAGCAATAGGCGATATTCTGGCAGATGACACTTTCAATGCGCAACAAAGCGTCATTCGCTATGGTATCAAGGCAGCCCTGTGTGTCCCGATCATCGTCGAGGATGAAGTGGTGGGTGTTTTATACGGTGATAATACCCAGGGACGCCAGTATTTCAGTCAAACAGACGTGAAGTTGACACAAGCTTTAGCAAATATGTTGTCGTTACGTTTGTTATTCCACGCCATAGAACATAATATTTCCTTAGTAAAAGAAGCACGTTACGTTTAATCAGCGGGTGAAGCCCCGGATATAACCTGTTTCAGGCAAATACTAAGGAGTTCGCGGTTGTCGGGTTCGAATCCTGTTTCGAACAATGCAGAATTGGAAACGCAACAATTACACGTTGTGGACGTTCTGACGCCCGGCCTTCAGTTAGTGAATCGATTTACCGTAAAACAACAACTTGGTGGTGGCGCACAAGGGCATGTTTACCATGTCTTTGATGAACTGCTGGAAATCGATACCGCTATTAAACTGCTGCCAGCTACCACCCACAATGCCAGTCTACAACTTGCGCAAATCCGTAAAGAAGTCAATATCGCCAGACAGTTACAGCACCCCAATATTGTACGGGTGCATGACGTGTTTAACGAAGACGAGCGACTGTTCTTTACTATGTCGCTGATTAAAGGCGAGCCGTTAATCAAACGGTTGCAGCGACCATTGACTCAGGCTGAGTACGCCACCTGGACCGGTCAGCTGCTCGATGCAGTAAATATTTGCCAGCAAAGGGGCATTTTTCATGGTGATATCAAGCCCGACAACCTGCTGATTGACGAAGACAATAACCTTATCCTTATTGATTTTGGTAT
>JAYZXK010000279.1:0-8324 GCA_036141415.1 Pseudomonadota bacterium | reverse complement strand
GCTTACTGGGTCGTCATAGTGACAATGAAGAGCTGATTAAGAAAAGCAAGGCGTTGGCTGAGCAGTACCTGGCCGATACCGGCAGTATGCCAAATGGTATAGCCAGAACCGCTCTGAACGTCACAACCATGGGGCCGGATGCCGACCCTGCCTGGTTTGATCGCATTATGAAAGTATTTGCCGACAGCAAATTACCAAACGTGAAAAACACACTGCTTTACTCCATGGGGTATGAAGATCCGGCAATGATCAACAAGCTGCTCGATCTGGCACTGACCGATAATGTAACGCCGGCCAATACCATTAGCATGCTGGGTAGCGTGAGACGTAATCTGGACGACCATAGTCCATTCTACGCCTGGTTGTCTGATAATGCCGAGGCAGTGCTTGAGAAAATGCCTGATTATCATGTATCGCGTATGCCGGAATTTATCGCTACTACCTGTGATGCCGATAACCTGGCACTGGCCATTGAATTCTACGGTCCAATTAAAGACCAGCACGAAGGGATGGCACGTAGCTACGATATAATGATGGATGAGTCTCATCAGTGCCTGCGCCTGAAAGAAACCTATCAGAGCAAATTTGATGCGTTCCTGAACGGACTGTAAACGCACCTGCAGTTACCAAAAAGCCTCCATCCGGAGGCTTTTTTTGGTCTAAAAAAACACCGCGCCAGGCAGTGTTCTCTTTTTGAGGTAAAAGGTATTATTTTTCCGCCGCCACTTCCGGCATGATCAAACGGCCTACTATGCGTTTTACTATAGGGGCGACCACCATGATGGTAGGGAAGGCGATGGCGAACGTCATCGGCCATGAAACGAGCCAGCGTAACAGCAGATCATCGACCAGGCCGATATTGATAGTGGTGACGACCAGCGACATGATCCCTGACATAAAAAATGCCATAAACAGGGCGAAGACAACAGGGGCAAAGCGAGGATGGATCATATTAATGGGTTCCTGTAGTGATCGGGATTAGTAAAATTATTCACCACTTAAGTGTACTGCGTTACAATAATGGTATAAATGCTTAATTTATTAATCTTAAATTACCAAAATGAAATCATCTCTCGACGATATTGCGCTCTTTGTGCAAGTGGTAAAACACGGTAATCTGGCCGGCGCCGCACGCTATGCAGGGTTGCCGCCAGCGACTGTGACACGCAGATTGCAGAAACTGGAATATGCGCTGGGCGTAAAGCTACTTCACCGGTCTGCGAGGAAATGCGTGCTGACCCAGGACGGAGAAGCTTATTTCGATGCTTACGCGGAATTGGTCGAGCGTTTCGAGGCAGCCCGGCAGCAATTCAGTGATGAATCACAAAAACTGGAAGGGAAGTTAAAAGTACTTGCGCCGGTGAATATTTCCCATGGCATATTAGGGCCGATGTGGACTGCCTTTACCCGGGAGTACCCTAAAATCGAACTGGAACTGCACTTAAGCAATCATCCCATGGATATGATAGAAAGCCAGGCGGACCTGGCCATTCGCATTGGCAGGCAGGATGATTCATCTTTGTATCAGCGTCGTCTTGGCCAGATTGAGAACGTTTTGGTAGCCAGCGAGGAGTATATTGCTCTTTACGGCATGCCGGATACTCCCGCTGAGTTATCGGAGCATGAGCTAATTGGCTTGAGTATGCGCCCTAAATGGCTACTGCATAACGAAACGAACGGCCAGACATTTACCCTTTATCCTCGGTGTCGGGCTCAGGTAAACGATCCCTTAATGGTGAAGTATTTCGTTCGCGATGCTCAGGGCATAGCCCTGGCGCCGCTCACCGAAGTGAAAGATGAACTGGCCGGCGGTGAACTCATAAGAGTACTGCCGGAGTGGGGCGGAGAGGTCAGGGATATCTTTTTGCTCTGGCCGGGCGGCAAGCTGCTGAGTCAACGGGCAAAATGTTTAAGAGATTATGTTTACCAGTATGTTCAGCAGCACTTTTAAGTCGGTTCCGTGCAGTTATTTAGCCTGATCCGGGCTTTGCTTTACAGTAGGTAATTCCTCTTCGGTGAGATGCACCGGTTTGCCCACAAAGTAAAGCACCGTAAAGCCGAGCACGGCAGAGACCGCAGAACCGGCGAGAATGCCCACCCGTTCATCAAAGATCTGATTGATGCCGGTTTCCTGAAATGCCAGTCCGCCAATAAACAAACTCATGGTGAAGCCAACGCCACACAGCAGCGAGCAACCATAAATATGCTTAAAATTAAGATCAGATGGCAGAGACGCCAGCCCGAGTTTGACAATCAGCCAGCAAAAGGCAAACACGCCCACTTGCTTACCTACCACCAGACCTAAGAATATCCCCCAGGTCACCGGGTGAAAAATGCCTTCGGGTGAAATATTACCGAAGTTAATCCCCGCGTTTGCAAAGGCGAAAATGGGGATAATGGCAAAGCTCACCGCGGAATTAAGCTCGTGTTCCAGGCGCACCACCGGCGAATTATCCGGGTTACGTTTTTCCCGCATGGGTATAAAGGCGGCCAGTAACACACCTGCCAGTGTGGCATGCACACCGGATTTCAACAGAGCCACCCAGAGCACTACACCAACGATAATATAACCGGGTAAGTCCACCACATTGCGTTTGTTCATGATCCATAAAACCAGGAAACACACCGCGGCAATCATCAAAGCCACTTCTGTGATGTTCTCGGTATAAAACAATGCAATGATCACGATAGCGCCAATATCATCAATAATCGCCAGGGTCACCAGAAACACCTTCAGGCTGGCAGGTACTCGTTTTCCCAGTAAGGCCATCACCCCCAGGGCAAAAGCAATATCAGTGGCGGCGGGTATCGCCCAGCCAGACATGGCCGCCGGGTTACCCCAGTTTATGCCAACATAAATCAGTGCGGGAATGATCATGCCGCCAATGGCGCCGCTGGCGGGGAGCACAATATTTTTTGGATTGGCCAGTTCGCCTTCACACACTTCGCGTTTTAGTTCCAGCCCGACATGAAAGAAAAACACGGCCATCAGGCCATCGTTAATCCATAGCAGCAAAGGTTTATCGATTCTGAAATCACCGGCGGCAATAATTACTGGCATGGAAACCAGTTTATCGTAGTAGAGGTCGAGCGGGGTATTGGCTACCACTAACGCCAACGCAGTAGCAATCATCAGCAAAATGCCGGCTGAGGATTCGCGTTTAAGAAAATTCTCTACGACTTCGGTAATTTCATTTATCTTTTCCACACAAGCTCCTGCCTTACAAAATCAATTACTTATTACGCGTATACGCTAAAGATAGATTACTCTTAGACAGATGAAAGTTTAGTCATAAAGCAAAGGTCTATTCAACAGGAACGGTAAGGAAACGGTGCAAATGCAAAATGAAAAACTGGTAATGCGAACACGACAGGTTTACCTGATCATCGCGTTGTTAGGCCTGATGTTGGCTATTGGTGTATACGCCCTGGCTGCCAGTGTGCAGAACAAAGCAAGTAAATACATGGAAACTGATCTGGCGGTATTTAGTCAGGTGCAACAAATAGGTATGCTACTAAGTGAGCAGGAACGCTTGCTTTACGAATATTATGCTACCGAAGAGTCCTCGCTATATGAGAAAGGGTATCTACAGAACTTTAATCAACTCAGGACCACTCTTGAAGAAATGGCCGAGGCCAATCAGTTCAATACAACGGTAACGGATATTTCGGCACAGCTCGTGGCCGCATCAGAGGTGGCCGAGGCGCTCCACAAAAACCTTATGTCACCGCAGACCCATTGGGATTTGTCACGCTCTCAACTGGAGCAAATCAGTCAGTATCGCCGGGCCGTGTTACCCTTGCTCAATGAAATCGAGACGGCGACTAATCGTTCGGTCAATGAAGGCTATCTGTCGATTATCCGGCTTCTGGAAATTACCGTTTGGGTCGTAGCGCTATTTTCCTTAGGTATTGCGGCCATGAGTTTTTATCTGGGGCGTTATGCTGCCCGCTATATCCGGTTGAGTACCGAAAATGAAACCCTGGCACTGTTTCCGAAAAGAAACCCGAATCCGGTGATCAGAATAGATGCCCAGGGTCGTCTTCTTTATGCAAACCCTGCGGCGGATGCGTTGATTGAACAACTATACCCCTCGTCTCAGCATAGCATGGCCAGTTTCCCGCAGCCTTTAACCAAAGCTTTAACCATGTCCAGCAGTGGTGGAGAACTCTTTGCACAAACTATTCTGGAAATCGGTCAACGCTATTATGCGATTCAGAGTCATTGGATAGCAGAGCATCAAACCTACGACCTGCATGTTCAGGACATTACTGAGCGACATCGCGCAGAGCAGGCGTTGGAGCACCAGGCGTTTCACCATCCGGTAACTGGAATTGGTAACCGCAGTAAACTGGAAAAAAACGCCGGACAATGGATTGCAGAAAAGCATATATTCAATGCGGTGATGATTGATGTCTCCGATTTTAAAATGCTAAGCGAAAACTTCGGTCTGGCTGATGCCCTGGCTTGCATTTATTCGGTGGGCTATTTTTTACAAAGTAGTGTTCGCCAGTATGCCAGTGTCAACAGCGAGTCGGAGGATGTGTGTTTATTTCATGTGGCCGATGCCTGTTTTATGCTGCTGGTAAAAACTCAGGGGCCAGCCCATCGCCTGGCCTCACTTTTAACTATGTTACGCACCAAGTTCGCCGATACTATTGATACCCCTTTAGGCGCTATGCGCTTCCATGTCACCTTTGGTGTCAGTGATTATCCGGTGCACAGTGTGGACTACAACACACTGTTGCTGCATACCAATATTGCGGTGGAAATCGCCCTTAAAAATAATCAGGCAGTGCACTATTTTAATGCCGATGACGGCGCTTATCACCAGCGCAGACTAACCATTACCCGCCGTCTTGAGCAGGCTTTGGAGCAAGATGAACTAACCCTTTACTATCAGCCCAAGCAACAGCTGAGCGATGGCAGAGTGCGAAGTTGTGAATGCCTGCTGCGCTGGATTGACAACGGCGAATTCATCTCGCCAGGCGAGTTTATTCCTATCGCTGAGCGCAGTGGTCTCATTCTGCGGCTGGGTGAGTGGGTTCTCGACAGTGCATTCAGGCAGGCCAGGCAATGGTATGAAGAAGGCCGGCAGGTACAAATTGCGATTAATATTTCAGCCCGCCAGTTTTTACAACCGGGTTTTGCCCAGTCGATAGCGCGTCGCTTGCGTGAATTCGATATTCCGGCTTCGTTAATTGAGCTTGAGCTCACCGAAACCTCCATTATGGACAATCACCAGTTGGCCAGTGCCGTGTTGGTAGAGCTAAGGGCTCTGGGGGTGAGTTTGTCGATTGATGATTTTGGTACCGGTTATTCTTCACTCGCTTACCTGAGCGCTTTTCCGGTGGACAAGGTGAAAATCGACCGCTCGTTCGTCACCCAGATGGTGGATGCCCCCAAGCAACAGGCGATAGTGCTAACCATCTGTCAGCTGGCGCATAACCTTGGCCTTAAAGTGATTGCCGAGGGCGTGGAAACCGATGTCCAGCGTGAACTGCTGCATCAGTATGGTTGTGATTACCTGCAGGGGTATTTGTTTGCCCGGCCGGTACCGGCCAGTGAAGCGGTTACTCTGTTTAATTAAAAACGGCGCCTGCAGGCGCCGTTTGAACTTACGTGAAAATGCTTAATACCTCAGGCAGCATCGCTCACTTTTCCGTCATTCTCGTCACCCTGGGCAAGGCCAAGGTCAAAGTCGAATTCGTCAACGTTAACGACCTTTTTGCGCAACTCGTCTGCTGCCGCAACCTGCTCGGCCTCGGCCTGGGTAATCACCTGCTCAGCCAGCGCCTTATCGCGTAACTGGAAGATACTGCCTTTACGCGGCAGGGTCTTGGCCTGTTGCGCTGCTTTCACCTTCGCTGCCAGCGGTGCCAGCGCGTCGATAGCGTCCATAGCCTGGTTCAGTACGGCAACGGCATCATCTTCGTTCTTACCTACATAACACATGGGGGTAATCGCATCGCGCAATGATTTATCCTGACACAGGCTCAGCGCCAATTGGGTTTTCAGCCTGTCTTTAGGTGGGTTGTAAGCGCTGCCCCACGGGAAGATCAGACGTTTAATCAGCGCGCCAATTACCGGATTAGCAATATGGCGGCAATACCCTTTAAGTGCTACTTCGCAGTTATACAGGGACTGTTGGATAAGGTAATCAACAATGGGTTGCTCCTTAGGATTAGCGCCGCGGCTGTAAAAGTGCTTCAGTACTGCAGAAGACAGATACAGCTCGCTTAACACATCCCCTAAACGGGCAGATAGCATTTCACGTCGTTTGAGCTCACCGCCGAGCATCAGCATGGCAATGTCAGAGCAAATAGCCAGTGCCTTACTCATACGTTGAATTTGCTGTGTATGGCGCTTGTTGGCATCGTCTTTGGGGGCAGAGGCAAAACGGGCACCCGTTAAACCGTGACCAAAGGCTGCAAAGGCATTACCCAGCGCAAACTTAATGTGTTTGAACAGTAACGGTTCAAACTGTTCCAGACCGGTCTTAAAGTCCGGCTCGGCGGCTGCCACCATTTCGTCGAACACGTAAGGATGGCAACGGGTGGCACCCTGGCCAAAGATCATCAGGCTGCGGGTCAGAATATTCGCCCCTTCAACGGTAATGGATACCGGCATTGCCATGTACAGCGAGGCCAGATAATTATTCGGGCCCATCTGAATACCTTTACCACCGTGAATATCCATAGCGATATTAATACTCTGGCGGGCAACTTCCGTCATGTGGAACTTTGCAATGGCCGTCACTACTGCCGGTTTCTGGCCTAAATCGATTGCGCCTGCGGTCAGGTGACGTACTGCTTCGGCCTGATAAGCATTGGCAGAGAGCTGAGCCAGGCCTTCCTGAACCCCTTCAAACTCGTAAAGTGAGCAACCAAATTGCTGGCGAATGCTGGCATAAATGGCCGTGGTCTGCGCGCTGAGCTGAGCGTTACCGGTAGACAAGGCTGGCAACGAAATACCGCGGCCAGCTGATAAACATTCCATCAGCATGCGCCAGCCTTTACCCGCATAATCCGGCCCGCCGATGATCCAGTCAATCGGAATAAATACGTCTTTACCGCGAGTCGTACCGTTCATAAAGGCCTGTTCGAGCGGCAGGTGACGCTGGCCAACTTCCACACCCGGGTGGCTGGTGGGGATCAGCGCACAGGTGATTCCAATGCTTTCCTTATCACCTAACAGCTTATCCGGATCGAACAGTTTAAATGCCAGCCCTAATACGGTGGCTACCGGGGCAAGAGTAATATAGCGTTTGTCCCAGTTGAGGCGGATCCCGAGGGTTTCCTTACCGTCGTGTTCACCCATGGTAATCACCCCCGTATCCGGGATGCCACCTGCATCAGATCCGGCTTCGGGGCCGGTTAGCGCAAAGCAGGGAATATCCGTACCGTCGGCCAGACGCGGCAACCAGTAATCTTTTTGTTGCTGGGTACCATAGTGGCTGAGCAGTTCACCGGGGCCCAGTGAGTTAGGTACCATCACGGTAACGCCTGCACTTACCGAACGGCTGGCAATTTTCGATACGATGGTTGAATTAGCCAGCGCAGAAAAGGCCTTGCCGCCATACTCTTTAGGTATGATCATAGCGAAAAAGCCTTTTTCCCGCATATAGCGCCAGGCGTCCTCGGTGAAGTCTTTGTCTTTGTGGATCACGTCGAAATCATCGATCATGCCCATCAGTTCATTTACTTCATTATCTAAAAACGACTGCTCTTCGTCAGTTAACTGGGGCAATGCCATGGAGTACAGGCGCTCCCAGTCGGGCTTTCCGGAAAATAAATCGCCTTCTACCCATACCGAGCCGGCTTCCATAGCTTCCCGCTCGGTTTGACTTAGCGGTGGTAATACCTTTTTGAAAAGCTTAAATGCAGGGCCGGTGACCCACTGTTGGCGCAATGATTTAACCTGAAACAGGACGAAAATCAGCGCCGCGACAATAATCCAAAAGAGCATAATGTATCCCCTGAGTTTATTTGATGAGGCAAATCCCGATTTAATTTTACGAATTAAACGAGTGTTTGAATTTTGCAAATTTAAACACTTGTTTTAATTCTCGTCAATTAACAAATTTGTCGGTATACACAAAAACTCAACGGCTAGTGAATAACACAGAGATTATTCAACTTATTAATACATAATATAAAATGACGAAACACACAGAGGTGTAGAGATAATTGGACTCCCCCAACTCATTGAGCTGGGTTAATATTTTAGTTCTCACACAAAAATATCACGGAGTCCAACATGCACAATATAATCACAGGTGTTGATTTAGCGAAAGAAGAAATTCAGGTTTGCGTTTGTAAAC
>JAYZXK010000278.1:0-14932 GCA_036141415.1 Pseudomonadota bacterium | reverse complement strand
GGTAAAGTAAAGCAGAAGTGGGGCAAACTTACCGATGACGAAGTAGAACAAATGGAAGGTAACTTCGAAGAGTTCTACGGCAAAATGCAGGAAAAATATGGCATGAGCCGCGACAAAGCGCGTCAGGAATTTGATTCGCTGAACAGCTAATACAAGAGCCCCGGCCAGTGCCGGGGCTTTTCTTTGTGGGCTAAGCTGCGCTTAGAATGCGTAGGTCAGTGTTAGCGAGAAAGTGCGGCCTGCTGAGGGCTTAACGACCACAGAGTCAAACAAATCTGCCGAGGTGTAATATTCCTCGTCCATCAGATTATTAACCTGTAGCAATCCGGTAAACGGACCCTGCGCATAACTTACCGAGCCGTTGACTACGGTGTAGCTGGGTAACATTACCGTTTGCATAATGTCGGTGTAGGTTTCATCTACCCAGGTCAGACCAAGGCTACCGGTAACATCACCAGCACCCAGCTCCTGCGCCCAGGTACCATAAACACTGACAATATTATCCGGTAAACCGCCGCGTTCCATACGGGTGTTCATACCCACAAACGCAGAACGAGGGCCGGCAATCCGACCGCCGTAGACGTCTTCAGGGTTCAACCCGTTCTGAGCCGCGAAATCGGCACCGTTGATCACCGCCAGTGCACCGTTACTGACTTCCTCAGTGTTGGTATGAGTAGCTGTTGCCAGTATTGACAGGTTCTCATTTACCAGCGCGCGCATTTCAAACTCCAGACCGTCACCATATACGGCAACCAGGGCACCAGTCTGACTGTCACGGTAGGTTTTGTCCTGATCGTACCAGGCGATAGCGGTATACAGGCGGTTATCCAGCAGGTTCATCTTCACACCGATTTCCTGCAGGGTAGACTCCTGAATATACTGGCTGTTTTCAATCGTGGTTGGAATGATGCCGCCTAACTGGTTGGTACTCAGAGAGTTTGATTCAGAGTAAGTCACGTAAGGGATAATTCCGTCGGCATTGTATGACACACTGGTATTAAAGCTGAACGCGGTATCACTGCCTGAAATCACGCCGTTACCCTGTGGATCGCCAAGGTAGGCTACCCAGCCGTTTTCAGACTCCACATCAAAGTAGTCATAGCGGGCGCCGAGTAATAAATTCAGCTTGCCGTAGGTCACATCCGTCAGGAAGAAAGTCCCCACGTTAGCGGTTTTAGACAAATGCACTTCGTTGAAATTACGGGTTAAGGTGCCGTCTACACCGGTGACGTTGCCGTCGGCGTCATACAGTAAAGTGGCATTCTGGTAGGGATCGAAAGACGCCGGGGAAATACGGTCGTTAGCCGTCGGGCCCACGGTGATATCCCTGAAATCAAAAGTTTCGTCCATCCAGGCTGCATAGTTATCGAGCTCTTCATTGCGGTAGTTGACGCCTACAATACTGTTGGCCATAAAACCGTCGCCTTCGTATTCGAAGGTCAGGCTGCTGCGTAACTCATACAGGAAGGCATCGGGATAATAAGCGGTAAAGCCCCAGCTTTGATACTTGGTATGATCCATGTAGTCGTAAAACACTTCGTTTTTCCACACCGTGCCGCTGTCGAATTCGTGGGTAATGTCAAAGTAAGCGGTAATGGCGGTAGTGTCGGCATAATCATGATCATCAATAAAGGTGGTTTGATGATCGATTTGTGCCGTACCAACATCAGTTAGTGCATAGGGATTATCCAGCGTGCGGTCGGCCAGGAAGCTGCCAAAACCACCGGCACAGCTGACCTCAAAGCCGTTATACGTGGCGTTACCGCTACCGGCATCTGCCGCCGTACACCAGCTGTTAACGTTACTGAAAGCGTTGTTCAGGAAGCTCGGGGCAAAGGTTGCAATAAAGGAAGATTCCTGCGGTAACAGGGTATCCGCCCCGATAGGGTTATCAGAATTACGAATCGGTGCTGCGCCGGTAATGTAAGTGCCGTTATCTATTAAATCCTGGGTTACCCGGTTCCAGCCTGGTACCTGAATACTGTCGGTGGTCTGGTACTGCACGCCAAACTGTAAGGTGGTATTGTCCGACAAATCAAAGTCAACGGCAGCCTGGATCAGCTCACTGGAAGGTTCATAGCCATCGTAAAACGACTCAGAGTCTTCAACCTCGGCAAATAGCTGCAGACCGCCATATTTGCCACCGATTTCCAGCGGAATACCAAGACTTCCGGAGATGATGCGCTGATTATACGACCCCACGGTAACCGATACATCCCCGGTAACTTCATCAATATACTTACTGCCGCCAACCTTGGCCGATTTAGGCGTATAGTTGAGCTGACCACCCACACTGCCGCTGCCGTATAACGGTGAAACCGGCCCACGCATTACCTCGAGTTTTTCAGCACCACGGACAATGGTGTTGAATGCACCCGGGTTAGCAATCCGGCGAAAGCCCCGGAAATAGTTATCGGCGGGCTCACCGCGGATGTCCATAGCGCCTTTAATACCAAAAAATGAGCTGGTGAATGCGCCGGGAGTCAGGCGGACCAGATCATCCACGCTACGCAGCGCAAACTTGTCGACCAGATCTTCACTGATTTCGGTAATTGAACGCGGCGTCTCATACAGGCTTTTATCCAATCCAAAAGCACTGCTGTTTTTGCCATCCGGCATGATTGAGTAATAGTCAGTTTTCTTACCCAGTACATCGATTTTTTCTACGTCAGCTTCGCTGACTTCTGCTGCTTCCTGAGCGTAAGCGGAGAACTGGCTGCTAAGAAAAAATAACGCAATACCGGCCGCTATCGGGTTAAACGAATAGGTGTGCTTCATAGAGTTCCCTGTTGAGTGTTATGGAAAAGTCCCGCCACGGCTGAGCACATCGCGTGCCAAAACCTGACCACTTGGTCTGAATTAGTCGAAAGTATAAAGTAATATAAATCCTGGTGTTGTTATGGATTTTAAATTAAAGTTATATAATTCAATGGTTTATTTTCTTATTTAAAGAGGCGTTATCTTTTTGCGCCGGAAGTGCCAATGGATTGGTATAAAGTGAATGGCGAAACGCTTTGTGCAAGGTTTTGCACCAAAAAAACACCTCGCTGCACGATAAGTAAACAATAAATCGCGACCAGTGAACGCTGCGGCGGTATATATTGTTATTAATACATACAGATGGTTATTTGCTATAGTCAGAGCATCGTTATCAAACAGGAGCAGCTTGTGTTAGTACAGCAGGAAACCGGCCTTATGGTTATTGATGTGCAGGGCAAACTGGCAAGATTGGTCGACAACAGCGACACCATGATTAACTCAATAGCCACCATGTTCAGAGCTATGCAAACCCTTGGTATTCCGGTGCTGTTCGTCGAGCAGTTACCCGATAAACTCGGGGCGACGGTAGAGGAGCTGAATCAGTTTATTCCAGCCGGGGAAGCCTTTACAAAAGCCACCTTCAGTGCACTTCGCACCGAAGGCATTGAGCAGCAGGTTAAGGCTCTTAATCGTTTACAGTGGCTGGTATGTGGCATCGAAGCCCATATCTGCGTGTACCAGACCGTGATTGATTTGCTGGCCAGTGGTAAACAGGTGCATTTGCTCAGCGATTGCGTGTCATCGCGTAATTCGGCAAACAAACAACTGGCGCTACAAAAAATGCAGAGTGCCGGCGCCCAGCTCACCGGTGTGGAAATGGCCTTATTTGAACTGCTTGAAAGGGCTGACACTGAGCAGTTTAAATCGATTCTGCCGCTAATAAAGTAGCCTGACAGAGCAAAATAATCGCTTGATAGGGTGGTTTTCGCACCATTTCCCGGTTTTTTTGATTTTATTTGCTGAAATCAGCTTGT
Organism: Pseudomonadota bacterium; assembly: GCA_036141415.1. Taxonomy (GTDB): domain Bacteria; phylum Pseudomonadota; class Gammaproteobacteria; order Enterobacterales; family Alteromonadaceae; genus Alteromonas. Next base: position 11,138 of record JAYZXK010000278.1, on the reverse strand, counting down.
TAGGGTAGCCGCGGCTTTTATCCTTTGTGTAAAATAACGGCCTTTTATTTACCCGCAGCTGCGACCGTCCCGGATGGGGCGATCATAGCATCGGGTGTTAGCAGCATATTAAGTACCAAGTTGGGGAAATCATGGAGCTTGAAGCGATAGTCAGTCAGGCCAAAGCGCAGATTGACGCTGCCAGTGACGCAGCAACGCTCGACCAGGTTAGAGTTGAGTTCATGGGCAAAAAAGGCAAGCTGACCGACCTGTTAAAAGGGTTAGGGCAGTTGTCGGCCGAAGAGCGTCCTCTTGCCGGACAAAAAATTAACGTAGCCAAACAAGAAATTCAGCAGGCTATCAGCGCCAAAGGCGATGCCTTGCGTAGCGCAGAATTAAATAAAAAACTGGCTGAAGAAGCGGTTGATGTGACCTTGCCGGGCCGTACCGAGTTAAACGGCAACCTGCACCCGGTGTCGCGCACCATCGCGCGAATCGAACAGTTTTTTGGCGAGCTGGGTTTTGCGGTAAAAACCGGCCCGGAAGTGGAAGACAGCTTCCACAACTTTGATGCGCTGAATATTCCGGCCAATCACCCGGCCCGAGCCGACCATGACACCTTCTACTTCAATCCTGAAATCATGCTGCGTACGCAGACGTCAGGCGTGCAAATTCGCACCATGGAAGCCGAGAAGCCGCCACTGCGGATCATCTCGCCCGGCCGTGTTTATCGTAACGACTATGACCAGACCCATACGCCAATGTTCCATCAGGTAGAAGGCCTGATGGTAGACAAGAATGTCAGCTTCACCGAGCTCAAAGGCATTTTGCATGACTTCCTGCAAAACTTCTTTGAAGAGTCGTTGCAGGTACGCTTCCGCCCGTCTTACTTCCCGTTTACCGAGCCGTCTGCCGAAGTGGACGTGATGGGCAAAAACGGTCAGTGGCTGGAAGTGCTGGGCTGCGGTATGGTGCATCCAAATGTACTGCGGGCGGTAAACATCGACCCGGAAGAATACACTGGCTTTGCCTTTGGTATGGGCGTAGAGCGTTTAACCATGCTGCGTTACGGCGTTAACGACCTGCGCGCATTCTTTGAAAACGATCTTCGGTTCCTCAAGCAGTTCAATTAAGGCAAAGCAAAATGAAATTCAGTGAAAAATGGTTAAGAGAGTGGGTTAACCCCGCCGTATCACGGGATGAGCTGTGCGAACAATTGAGCATGGCTGGTCTGGAAGTTGATGGTGTAGAACCGGTTGCTGGTGAGTTCAGCGGCGTGGTGGTAGGTGAAGTAGTGGAATGTGGTCAGCACCCTAACGCTGACAAGCTGCGAGTCACCAAAATTAACGTAGGCGATGATGAACTGGTTGATATCGTCTGCGGTGCACCAAACTGTCGTCAGGGCTTAAAAGTGGCTGTTGCCAAAGTGGGCGCGGTACTGCCGGGCGATTTTAAAATTAAAAAAGCCAAACTGCGTGGCGAGCCTTCTTTCGGCATGCTGTGCAGCTATTCTGAGCTGGGCGTTAGTGATGACCACAGCGGTATTATTGAATTGCCGCTGGACGCGCCGGTAGGTGAAGACATTCGTGACTATCTTGGTCTGGATGATGTCACTATCGAAGTCGACCTTACCCCTAACCGCGCTGACTGTCTGGGTCTGCGTGGTGTTGCCCGGGAAGTGGGCGTACTGAATAAAACCGATGTATGCGAGCCGGTTATTGCCCCGGTTGCTGCGGCGATTGAAGATAAACTCGCCATTAGCTTAAGCGCACCTCAGGCGTGCCCGCGCTATCTTGGCCGGGTGGTTAAAGGCGTAAACGTAAAAGCTGATTCTCCTCTTTGGCTGACCGAGAAACTGCGCCGCAGCGGTATTCGCAGTATCGACCCGATTGTCGACGTAACCAACTACGTACTGCTGGAGCTGGGTCATCCGATGCATGCGTTTAACCTGGCTGCCATTGACGGCGGTATCAACGTACGCATGGCAACGGCCGGTGAAAAGCTCACCTTACTGGATGAAACCGAAGTTGAGTTAAAAGACAATACCCTGGTGATTGCCGATGATAACAAAGCGCTGGCTATGGCCGGTATCTTTGGTGGTCTGCATTCCGGTACCGACGAAAATACTACCGACATTCTACTGGAAAGCGCGTTTTTCCACCCGGATGCGATTATGGGTAAAGCCCGTCAGTATGGCCTTCACACCGATGCTTCACACCGCTATGAGCGTGGCGTGGATCCGCAATTACAAGCCACGGCAATGGAGCGCGCTACCCAACTGATTTTAGAAATCTGCGGTGGTGAAGCCGGTCCGGTGGTTGAAGCAGTGAGCGAAAGTGATATCCCGACTCGTGCCGAAGTGACTTTGCGCAAAGCGCGCTTAGCTAAGGTGCTGGGTATTGATATTGCTGCAGACACGGTGAGCGAAATCCTGGCGCGTTTAGGGCTGGATGCCAAAGAAACCGATGAAGGCTGGGTGGCTACGGCACCAAGCTATCGCTTTGATATTGAGATCGAAGAAGACTTAATTGAGGAAGTGGCGCGGGTATACGGTTACAACAGCATTCCTAATCAGGCACCGGTGGCGGCTTTGTCGATGTTACCGGCAACCGAGAAGCAGTTATCGGTCAATGCAGTGAAATCGGTATTGCTGAATCGCGGCTATAACGAAGCCATTACCTATTCGTTTGTCGATCCAAAAATACAAAATGCACTTTTCCCTGAGAGTAATGGCCTGGTGCTGCCACATCCTATATCGGCGGACATGTCGATTATGCGGGTAAGTTTATGGCCGGGGCTGTTACAGGCGACCTCATATAACCAGAAGCGCCAGCAACAGCGTATTCGTTTGTTTGAAACCGGCCTGCGGTTTGTGCCGGATGCAGAAGCACCTAACAGTATTCGTCAGGAACCGATGCTGGCAGGGGTAGTAGCGGGTCGTCGTTATGATGAACATTGGGATGCTAATGACAAGCCGGTGGACTTTTTTGATGCAAAAGCAGACGTTGAAGCACTTTTAGCATTGACTGGAAAGGAAAAAACGGTCACTTTTAATACAGAAACACATTCTGCATTACATCCGGGGATGTCGGCGGCGATTTACCTGGACGATAAATGTGTTGGCTGGCTGGGCGCGGTACACCCGCAGTTCAGTAAGCAACTGGGTACTAACGGAAGAGTATTTGTGTTTGAACTTGAATTAGCGGCCCTCACAGACCGCAAATTACCTCAGGCACAGCCGATTTCGAAGTACCCGGCAAACCGCCGTGATATCGCCATTACGGTTAAACAAACCGTGAAAGTAGGCGATATAATAAAATTTGTTGAAAAAATTGGCGTAAATCAACTAGTTGGCCTAAACTTGTTCGATGTGTACACAGGACAGGGAATTGCTGACGGTGAAAAGAGCCTGGCATTGTCTTTAATCCTGCAGGATCCGGGCAAAACACTGGAAGATGCGGAAATACAAGCAGCGGTAGATTCAGTGATTCAAGGGCTTGAGTCGGAATTCGGGGCAGCGTTAAGAGAGTAAATTTTATGGCACTAACCAAAGCCGAAATGGCTGAACACTTATTCGAAAAACTGGGTATTAATAAAAAGGACGCTAAAGATTTAGTGGAAGCGTTTTTTGAAGAAATCAAAGGCGCACTGGAATCCGGTGAACAAGTGAAACTATCCGGTTTTGGTAACTTTGATCTGCGCGACAAAAACGAACGTCCTGGCCGTAATCCAAAAACCGGCGAAGACATTCCGATTAAAGCGCGTCGGGTGGTCACATTCCGTCCGGGTCAGAAGTTAAAAAGTCGCGTGGAAAATTCCAAGCCACCGACAGAGTAAACCTCGTATCAAAAATGCGGGCCGGTGCCTTCCGGCTCGTTATTTTTATCACCACTATTGCTGTTAACCGAGCCATCGGTACATAGAGCGGTACAGTCGCGCAATGCGTTTTGTGCTCAGGCGTAGTAAACTATCCTTTCTTAATTTCTTTCCAATATGTTGTACAGGTTGTTATGTTTTCAAAGAAAATCGTCGTCGTTACTGGCTTAATCCTGCTCGCTGTGGCCGCTTTCTGGCAGTTTAATGGGTCTGATGAGCCCGCCACGGCTGAGTATGATGAGGCAGAGCTGGCGTCAATGGCGTTTCGGCAGCAAATTCTGCATGCCAGTGATCTGGTAGCAGGCATGGCCACTGCGGTAAAAAATGACGACCAGGGGGCCATTGAGCAATGGCAACAAAAAGCCGTAGAAGTGGCTAAAGCCGCTGAGCTGACCGACGCTGATATTACTTTTATCAGTTCAGAGAAGGGCCGTGAGTACCTGGTCTTTCATGCTAAACGGGCTTTGTTTAACGAGGCATTTGAGCAACATTATTATCAATTAAAGGGCATTGATGCCTTAAAAACCAAATACCCCGAGGCCCGTGATTTATTTGCTGAGGCCGACCGGCTGATTGCCGCCCGTGATGCCATCATTATGGATATTGCGCGTGAGCTTAGCGACACAGAAACCCCAGACAAGGCAGATATTAAACAGGCAAAGGCATTGTGGCAGGAACGTTTTCGCCAGTCAGCTGAGGCACCGGTAACTCAGGACGAGTAAATCACTACCAGCGGGTCAGGTAGTCGGCCAGTTCAAAGAGTTTATCTATTTTGTCACTGCGCTTTACCCATCTGTCCCGCAAATGCGCCATCCCCTCAATGTTTGCAGGACGGTGTTCACTCATTAATTGCTGGCGTAACAGGGCTCGCTCTTTAGGGTTAAGCATTAACTGTTGTAATTGGGATAATTCGCCGCTGTCCAGCCATATGCCACCGCAGCCCGGGCATTCATCAATTTCCACCACATGCAGTGGGCTGTAAAAACGGCGAAGCATTACCGTGTCATTGCACGCAGGGCAATTAACCCGCTCATCCAGTGCGGGCAGGGCATGATGAAACTGGCGCAGATGCTTTTCCAGCGCCCGGCCGCGCTCTTCCTGTGGTGATTCAAACAAAGCCAGCGTCTGGTTTTCCAAAAACACACCGCCACAAGCTTCGCTCACATATACGGGTATTTTGCCCACGTTGATGCGGGTGAGTTCACTTTGCGTTCGCGGGCACTTCATAGGAAGACTTTCTAAACTACGCGGCGAGCGGCGCAAAGGTGGCGCGGGTCAGGCTGGCAAGTAACTGCGGAGCGAGTTCGATTTCCAGCCCGCGTTTACCGGCACTGCAGTAAATCAGTTCCAATTGTGCTGCGCTTTCGTCGATAAACGTGGGTAAGGCTTTCTTCTGGCCCAACGGGCTGACACCGCCAAGCACGTAACCGGTAGTGCTTTCTACTTTTGCTGGTGGCGCCATCTGCGCCTTTTTGGCTCCGGCTGCTTTAGCCAGTTGTTTGAGGTTTAACTGATGGGTGACCGGTACAATAGCGACCACGAGTTTTCCCGAGTCCAGTTCGGCCACCAGGGTTTTAAATACGGTAGGCGCCTGTAGTGAGAGTTTTTCAACCGCTTCCAGGCCGAAGGACTCGGCCTGTTTATCATGCTCATACCTGAGCACCTGGTGAGCATGTTTACCGCGCTCGAGCAGTTTTATTGCAGGGGTCATTGTGGCCTATCTTAAATTACTGGTTAGCTATTTACTCTGGCATAAAAGTGAGCGTATGCAAAGGCTTACCTGGCAATAACGGGGTCATGCGATGCTTGGCATAGTCATCGAAACCGGCTTTGTAAAATGCCGAGAGCGGATGACCGGACTGGCCGCCCGGAATGGTTAATACCGCTTTATCCAATTGGCCAGGGCGCACAAACAGACGCTGAGAAGCGCCGAAGCTGCGGGCCTGAACCGCCGGCATAAAGGTATCGCCATAGCCGGGAATTTCCGGCATGTTTAACGCCTTGCCGAACACCGGGATCTGCCCGGCAAAAGGATGCGTGATGGCTTGCTTATTGACTTTACCCCAGGCCAGGGTCGATAAGTCTTTCGAGGCGCCGTGTTTATCCAGCAATTGTTGGCGCGCCTGCTCATACTGACTCAGCATGTAGCTTTGCCAGTCGTTCTGACCCTCTGGTAACCACTGGGTGTTTTCACTGCGAATAAGCTGCCAGATAGCCGGTTCGAGGTTACTGGAAACATACCGCAGACTCAGATGCTTGGGTTTAAGCGCTTCGCTAAGGGGCGCAAATGTGGTGTTAATTACCTGACGACGAAAGTGCTTCACCAGGGTGTAGCCTACCGACTCCGCGCAGGCACAGTTTTGCCAGTTATCCAGTGCTTCGATATCGGCGGCAAAGTAACCGGAATTGCGTTTTAACAACTGACGGAGCAGGGCATGCCAGGGCTGCAAAAAGCGCGCTTCATTATCGAGCTGGATCTGGTAGAAACGTTGTTCGTCAAATTGTTCATAATCGAACAGGCGGTCGCGGATCTGTTGAGCACGAGCGCCAAGGGCATAGCCACCATCGCCAAAGCGGGCGAGGTCGTCAGTGCCAATGACTCGCGAGTTGGCGGTCCAGATACGATGTGATGATGGATTCATTACTACTGGCAGGTCCATTTCATCGACGTTCCATAAACCGTCCAGCTGCTCAGGTGTAATGGCCGTATTATGAGGCACTTTACGGGCCGGGACTGCGCCAGCGGGCATCCAGGCAATGTTACCGGCAGTGTCACCAAGGGCAATGTTCTGCACCGGGATGCCGAGCTTTCTGACTACCGGAATGGCTTCCAGTACTGACAGTTTAGTGTCTAGCTGGTTGAGCATGAGATTAACCGCGTAGGGTTCCTGCGCTGTCCATTTTAAGGCGTAAAAGCGCGTACCTAACTGGCGAACCGGGCCGTACTGGCTGGTGAGCCGTTTATAAGTCTCCGGCTCGCCTTTTACGTTGATGGTTTCTTCCACGGCTGTCACTTCGCTGCGGTCAATCAGCACCCAGTCGGCGTTATCCACATAAGCATTGGTGAAACCCCAGGCGATATGACCATTGGTGCCGGCGATGACCCCGGGTACGCCGGGTAAAGTAACCCCGGTCAGCGACACGTCGTACTGGTCCATCGCATAATTGAGCTGGGCGCGATACCAGATAATTGGTACGCGCATGCCTAAATGCATATCACTGGCCAGCAGCGCGTCGCCGGTTTCGGTAAGTGCGCCGCCCACAATCCAGTTGTTACTGCCAATTTCGGTGCGAAAGGCCATTTGCGCCGTATTGTTGCTCACTGCGGCTGCACGCTCATTGAGCAATGGAATTTCCACATCGCCGGTGAGCTGACTGTTATCCAGTGCAGCCTGATACTGACTCGGCTGCAAAATAAAGTCGACCATGGGCTGGCCAAACTGATGTTTAATTTCGGTCAGGGTTAGGTCGCGATTAACATTATTACTTTGTAAATCGAGGTACATGCTTAAGATCACCAGGATACTGTCCTCGGGTGACCAGGGGGCCTGCTCAAAATTAGTCAGAATATATTCGAAGGGGCGGGCAGACTGTTCAGCGACGGCCTGATTAACCCCTTCGGTGTAAGCAAGCAGAATGTCTTTTTGTGCCTGGGGCAATTGCGCATAGATGGTGTTGGCGCGGCGACGGAATTCGTGAAAGCGACCAGTTTTATCGACATCGAGGGCCATGCTTCCCAGCCACTCAGACAGCTCACCGGCGGCAACCCGACGTTGCAGATCCATCTGGAAGAAACGGTCCTGGCCGTGGGCAAAGCCAAGTAAATACATGGCTTCCTGGCGTGAATCGGCCTGAATAATTGCCTGGCCGAGGGCGTCACGCGATAAGGTGGCGGGTTGCTGAACCTGACTGACAATGCGATCACCGTCTAAGGCCGGGAGTGATTGACGAAGGGTAAAGTAAACCGCCATCACTGCAATGATCAGCAGGCCAATTACCGCCAGTACGATCCGTTTTAACCAATTTAACACGTGTAATACTCCCTGTTTTTTCTTATGCTTAAAGCCTTTCGGCGGCAGTTTGATGGTGTAGCTCACCACCGCTTCACGATTTTCTCTGTCAGCGTCTTAAGCTGGTGGCAGCGCTCTTGCGCTAGTGAAGCTTAACTTTTGTTTGTCGCCACGTCCTAAGCAGTTTAGCATTGTAAAACAATGCATTGGAGTCCAGGAGTCAGCATGGGACCAGTAATGATCGATTGTCGCAGCCTCAGTTTACAGCAAGATGAACGCGACATGCTAGCGCACCCGCTTACCGGTGGTGTGATCCTGTTTACGCGCAATTACGAGTCGGTAGATCAACTTAAGGTATTGATACAGGATATTCGTGAGGCGGCAGGCAAACCGCTAATCATTGCTGTGGATCATGAAGGCGGACGGGTACAGCGTTTTCGCCCCGGATTTACCCGGTTACCCGCCATGGGGCAGATACTGCAGCTAACCGATAATGATAATGACGCCGACGCATTAAGTTATGCCTGCGGCGTGATTATGGCTTACGAGCTTAAACTGCTGGACATTGATATTAGTTTTGCTCCGGTGCTGGATATTAACGGTGTGTCCAATGTTATTGGCGATCGCGGTTTCTCGCCCGAGCCTGAGGTAGTGAGTCGTCTGGCGGGCTGCCTGATAGACGGCATGCACGAAATAGGTATGCCCTCTACCGGTAAACACTTTCCTGGCCATGGTAGCGTGGTAGCGGACTCACACATCGATACCCCGGTGGATAAGCGGGATTGGCAAACCATCCAACAGCAGGATTTGGTACCGTTTGCAGACCTCATCGCCCGGCAAAAAATTGATGCTATGATGCCAGCTCATGTGCGTTTTACGGCCATTGACGATAAGCCCGCCGGGTTTTCGCCTTACTGGTTACAAACCATTTTGCGCGGCAAGCTTGGCTTTGACGGGGTGATTTTTTCGGATGATTTATCTATGGAAGGCGCAGCTGTGGCCGGTACATACCCCGAGCGCGCCGAGCAGGCACTGGCGGCCGGCTGTGACATGGTGCTGGCGTGTAACAATACTGCCGGTGCACTGGCCATTTTAAACGGCCTGCCGCATACCTTAGAACCTTCTCATCGCCTTAACCGGCTTAGCGGCTGGCAGCTCTCAGCAACGGCAGAACAAGCCTACCAGCAAGCCTGTGAGGTGTGGCAACGCCATGAAAGTTAAAAATAAGGTTATCGTATTCAGCGCTGTGGTCAGCGCGTTGCTATGGGGCGTACTGGCGGCAAATGGCTTTGAGCAGGCACTCAGCCTGACGGCAGCGCTGACGCTGTTAATTGCCATTTTATGGGTCACCGAGGCACTGCCCATTCCGGTGACCTCTCTGATCCCGTTTGTGGCTTTTCCCATGGCGGGCGTGATTGATTACAAAGAAGCAGCATCGGCGCTGGGGAGCCATGTGATCCTGCTATTGATGGGCGCCTTTATGCTCTCCAAAGCACTGGAGAAGTCGGGCGTGCACCGGCGCATTGCGGTGTATATGCTGCGCTTATGTGGCGCGTCCAGTGCCAAGCGCCTGGTGCTGGGCTTTATGCTCACCTCGGCAGTGCTGAGTATGTGGATATCCAATACCGCCACCACCTTAATGTTACTGCCCATTGCCATGGCCATTATCACTTCGATGAACTCGCCTAAGCTGGCGGCTGCCTTGTTACTTGGCATCGCATATTCAGCAAGCCTGGGCGGGGTAGGGACACCCATCGGTACACCGCCGAATATTATCTTTATGAGTGTGTATCAGCAAACGACTGGTACTGAACTCAGTTTTATTAACTGGATGATGACCGGTGTACCCATAGTGCTGATCGCGATCCCGATTATGGCTTTCTGGCTGACCCGCAAATTAAGTGATATGCCGGAATGCGACTTACCTAAGGCCGGTGACTGGCGGCCGGCGGAAAAACGGGTGCTGACCGTGTTTGGCATTGTGGCGCTGGCCTGGATATTCCGCCCTTACTGGTCGGTATGGACGGGTATGACGCTGGTGAGTGACAGCACTATTGCCATTGCCGGAGTGGTGTTGATGTTTCTGGTACCCAACGGCGAAAAAGAAAAGCCCGATCAATTGCTCGACTGGAAAACCGCTGAGGCGATCCCGTGGGGGATGTTGCTGCTATTTGCCGGCGGCATTTGCATGGCCAAGGCGTTTACCGCTTCGGGCTTAAGTTTATTGCTTGGTGAAGCACTTACCGGACTGTCGGCCTTACCCATTGTGGGGACCTTACTGATATTGTGCCTGGCGGTGAGTTTTGTTACCGAAATTACCTCTAATACTGCCACTGCGACCTTGCTGATGCCCATTCTGGCCAGTGCATCGGCCGCAATTGGCGTAGATCCTATTGTGCTGATGATGCCTGCCGCTATTAGTGCCAGTTGCGCCTTTATGATGCCGGTCGCCACGGCGCCTAATGCCATTGTATATGGCAGCGGCCGGATCCCCATTCAGACTATGGTTCGCGAGGGCACCATGCTGAATATTCTGGTGGGACTGGTGATTACTGGTGTGGTGGTCGTAACCCGGTTATAAACGCCTAGCGGCTAACCGGCGCATCTGACACGCCGGCTCTGGCGTTGAGATACCGGGCAAACACATACAGCCAGTCGGATAAGCGATTAACGTATTGCTGGGCGAGTTCTGAGACTTCGGTGTGTTTGGCCATGCTGATCATGCGTCGCTCGGCACGGCGGCACACGGTACGGCAAACATGAGCCTGCGCAGCCGCCACACAGCCACCGGGTAAAATAAAGCTGGTTTGCGGCGGTAAGTCGCCTTGCATCACATCAATATGGGATTCTAAATCCACCACCGCATCCGGGGCCAGGGTAGAACTGGCCGATACTGCAAACCCAACGCTGAACAGGGCATTCTGAATGGCTGCCAGCATAGCTAAGTCGCTGTCGCTGCCTAGTTCATCAGCCTGCAGACGAGCGCTTAACAGGCCAATTTGTGCATTGAGTTCGTCAAGACTGCCGTAACATTCGATAATGGCGTCATCTTTGGCCACTTTTTGTGGCTTGTTGACGTAAAGCTGGGTTTCACCCTGATCGCCGGTTTTGGTATAGATTTTCATGATTAGTCTTGTTCCTCGGCGGGTTGCGGCGCTGCGGGGCGATCATAACGACGGATTTGTACCAGCATGCCAAACAGCGGGTGGTCGAAATAATGCAGTTGCGTACTGATCACGCGGCGCTGCTGAGAAAACGGAATAGAGACCAGCT
>JAYZXK010000277.1:0-10628 GCA_036141415.1 Pseudomonadota bacterium | reverse complement strand
TTTAAACTGGCCTTCGCTGGCGCAGCCAAATCAGACCGCGGTGTTTTACATGGGCTTAACCGGCTTGCCGATTATCTGTGAACAGCTGATTAAACATGGGTTAGCCGCCTCAACGCCCATCGCGTTGGTGCAATCGGCAACCACCCACCAGCAAAAGGTGATCACCGGTACCCTGGCCGATATGCCTGACCATCCGCAACTGAGTGAAATAGCACCGCCAGCACTTATCATCGTGGGTGGCGTAGTTAGCCTGCATAAACAACTTAACTGGTTTGAACCGGGCCAGCCTGCTTAGGCTGCTCATAATCTGAAAAATTGCGCTACACTTAAAGGATGACTCTGTTAAGTTGCGCGCAATGAAATATCTCAGCTTTATTGGTTGCTGCTACCTGCTTTGCAGCTTGCTCAATGTTGCCCTGGCAGAGCAAACCGCTTATCGCCGTTCAGCCACAGCAGAGGGAACCCAGTACACCTTTGCCTGGCTCGATCACGAAAGCAAACCCCGTAAAATTTCATTTTTACTGCCCGATGCCAGCAGCCGGCACTTACCTGTTCAGCAGGTTAACTACAATCCTCAACTGGCACTCAGGGTAGTCGAGATAGAGTTGCTCAAAGCTGCGCGGGATATTGATCCCCGGGAGGCTCGTTTTAAACTGATTAACCGGCATGATTCACTGGCGTTCAGCTTAAGCGGTAAAAATGAAAAACGCCTGGACGAGCTGACCACTGAATTAAAGGAAACCCAGGAGACGGCCCTGAATGACTACTTAACCGAACGGTACTTTCAGCATTACCAAACGCCTCTGTTACAAAAAGCCATTAAACCCAACCACATACGCTACATTGAAGAAAGCACCCTGCCGCTGACCCCGTTAGCCCAGTCGCTGTATGATATTGTTGATGAGCAATCCAATGCGCGCTCTTACCTTAATTTGCTGCTTAGCTGGGCACAGACCATCCCCTACGATGAGCTGACTAACCGGGTTTCCAGCAACGGCTCAGGTTTTTCGCCGCCGCTGGCGGTGCTCAATCAGAATCTTGGTGATTGCGACAGTAAGTCAGTACTTACTGCGTCTCTAATAAGAGCATTCCTGCCAAACAACTCTATGCGACTCGTGCTGTTACGCAACCATGCTTTACTGGCCATCGCCATGACACCACTCACAAAAGACACCACGATGATGATAGACGGCATGCCGTTTATTCTGCTCGACCCTACCGGTCCGGCACAGATGAAACTCGGCGAAGTCAGTAAATCTACCAAGCAGGCAATAGCCTCTCAACAGTACACACTTGAAGTTATTCCGCCCGCAGCAGCCAGGCAACAGTAGGCTGGTAATTTAATCCCGATTAAAAACAGAGATATTAACGAACGTAAAAACCATTTTGCCAGTGCTCACCCGAACATCAGAGCAAAGACTACTACGTTAAAATAGCGCACGCAGCCAGTATCAAACCAGTTGAAAATCAGCTTGATAAATGTAATAAAGTCTTCCCGTTTGTGTCCAGAGTAAGCTCCCGGAGTCTGCTATTAAACCGCTAAATTGCTGGCTCGTTCTGGCAATCGCCCTCGCTTTTGTGAGCGGTCATTCTTCTGTCTATGCCAGCGAAAATTATGCAGGCGCAGAGGCCTGTATTGCTTGTCATAAAGCCCAGGGCGATGCATGGCTGAGCTCCGATCATTATCAAAGCATGCAGCGTGCTGATGAAAACGTGGTGCTAGGAGATTTCTCGGGTACTAAGTACACCTTTGGCAAACGCACTTCGCGGTTCTTTGAACAAGACGGTGAGTATTTTATAGAAACTCTCAACCAACAGGGCAAGCAACAGACTTACCCTGTTCGCTATGTCTTCGGTTACCGCCCGCTACAGCAATATTTACTGGAAACCGAGCCAGGCCGTTTACAGGCGTTTGATGTTGCCTGGGATACCCGGCCCCGGTCTGAAGGTGGTCAGCGGTGGTATCAACTGCAAGATGAAAGTGTTACGGATCCTGAGCATCCCTTTTTCTGGACCGGGTATTATCAAAATTGGAACAGCCGTTGTGCCGCCTGTCACACTACCAATTTTGAAAAACAATTTAACAGCGAAACCAATCAGTATCACTCCACGTGGACAGACGCAAACGTTGCCTGTGAAAGTTGCCATGGCCCAGGTCAGGAGCATATACAGAGTATTACTGACAAAACCTATTCTTCTGATCATACCGGTTTAAAAGACCTGGGTGAAAAACTTGTCTTTCATTTTAGTGATGGTGATCCTATCGCTCGCCCGCAGCAGTCGCCACAAGGCCTTTCGCTGGCACTGGACACCTGCGGAGCTTGTCATAGCCGCCGGTCCGAGCTACAGGAGCCCTCAGGCGCTGAGCCCTATCACCAGCAATTTCAATTGGAAGGACTGGATGAGCCACTGTATTTTAGTGACGGACAAATTCGTGAAGAGGTGTTTGTTCTGGGGTCATTTCTACAAAGTAAAATGGCTGAAGCCGGAGTAACCTGCACAAATTGTCATGATCCTCACACAGGAAAAACGCTCTTACCGGGCGCTCTGGTATGTAGTACCTGCCATGCCCCAACCGTTTTTGCAGCACCTGAACATACTAATGGACATGAAGGCGCAGACTGCCTTGATTGCCATATGCCAGAGCGTATCTATATGGGCGTTGATGCGCGTCGTGACCACCGATTCCACCGACCCAGTCCTAAACACCCAAATAGCAGCTCGCCCTGTAAAACCTGTCATGAAGATGCATCCGAAGGGTGGCTGACAAACGCGCTGAAAGCCTGGCCAAAACGACAGGGCGCATCACCAGACACCCTTGGCGAGTGGGCAGCCTTAAACCATCGCTTGTCTGCTCTGGATACCACAGCCATGAGTTCGGCCAGTAACCTGCTGAACAACGGGAGTCTCCCCTCGCTGGAAGAGGCCGCGCTGGTCGAAAAAATGGTTGTTATTGCGCCCCAACGCATGCTCGAAAAAATTTCCGGCATGACTGATGAGGACGATCCCATTATCAGACAAAGTGCTGCACGTGCAGCCGCGAGTTTACCCGAAGCCAGTCAGTATCAACTCTTACTTAAATTAAGTCAGGACCCGGTCAGATCAGTGCGAGCGGAAGCAGCCAGTACGCTTTTATCGCTGAGACCCCAATGGTTTTCAAGGGCACCTCAACTGACCGCGTTGCTGGAGGAGTACCAGCAACTATTGCGTAATAGCCAGGATCACCCTGGCGCAAATCTAGGTTTAGCTAAGATTGCCTCGCTCCAACAGCAAATTCCCGATGCAATAAAGCTCTATGAACTGGCATTGCGAATAGATCCTCAGCATATCCCCTCCTTACTGAGTTATTCGGACTTTCTACGCAGTTTTGGTAACGAAGATAAAGCCCGTAGGCAGTTGGAGCTCGCCCTGCGATATGGCAGTGATATGGCTGCGGTACAGTTCTCATACGGACTACAGAAAATTCGCGACAAGGCCTACCAGCAAGCGCTTCCCCATCTCACTAAGGCAGCAAACTCAACTGAAGCCATACCAAAATATGCCTTTGTGAATGCAGTAGCGTTATGGCAACTCAATTATCGAAAGGACGCCATCACTGTTCTGACCGAAGCTAACACTCGCTGGCCAGGCAATTACGATATATTAGTCACCCGGGCAAAATATGCTTACCAGCTAAGAGATATTGCCGCTTTGAAAACCGCAGTAAAAGCGTTAGGTGAGTACTATCCCAATGACGCCACTTATAAACAGTTACAGGGATTGCTCAACTAAGAGTTGTAGTGACTTCTTGCCTTGCTGAATTTCACTGACCATTTGTTGGTGAGTTGCATAATTCAGCGCTACTGACGGACGATGATTATTTCCGTTACTCCGCCTGTCCCGGCCCTCGCCAAGCGAGACCGGGATAGCAGTATTGAGTTTACAGGTGATGCTCGGCAAAGTCTGCCAGACGCGAGCGCACAACACCATCAAGGTTAATGGTGGCACTGCCCGAGAAGTCTTTAAACTTCTCCACCAGATAGGTTAAGCCCGAGGTCACCGCACTCAGATAGTTACTGTCTATCTGCGCCAGGTTACCGCTACAAATCAGCTTGGTACCTTCACCGCAACGGGTAATAATGGTTTTAAGCTGCGATGCCGTGAGGTTTTGTGATTCATCCAAAATCACAATGGAGTTCTGAATACTCCGCCCGCGCATAAAGTTAACCGACTTAAACTGAATATTGGCTTTCTCCATAATGTAACTCATGGAGCCTTTGGTGTTTTCGTCGTGTTTATGCAGCACTTCCAGGGAGTCGGTAATGGCCGCCAGCCAGGGCGCCATTTTCTCTTCTTCGGTACCGGGTAAAAAGCCGATGGATTCGGCGATTTCCGGGGTATTACGGGTAACGATAATCTTATCGTACATGTTGCGCTCTACCACCATCTCCAGCGCAGCGGCTAATGCCAGCAGCGTTTTACCACTTCCTGCCGGGCCGGTAAGGATCACCAGATCGATATGCGGGTCGAGTAAGGAATGCAGGGCCATGGCCTGGCCAATATTTTTCGGGTTTATTCCCCACGCATGGCGCGACATCAAACGCTCATAACCGAGGTCAAGAATTTCCATCTGATCGCTGTCCATGGATTCCACCAGGCCAGCAAACTGATTACTTTCGTCGAGTAAAAACTCGTTAATGTATGCTTCGGGTAATAACGAGCGGGGCACGGTGTGGATGGTGTCTCGCCCTTCTGAGCGACTGTCTACCGATTTGACGCGCTCCCAGAAATCCCCCTCAAACTGATGATAGCCGCGGGTCAGATATTTAATGTCTGAAATCAGCTGATCGGTACGATAATCCTCAACATGAGCAAGCCCGGCTCCTTTGGCTTTGAGGCGCATATTAATGTCTTTGGTGACCAGCACTACTTCCTGGGAGGCAAACACGGTTTGTAAATGCAGCGCCACATTAATAATGCGGTTGTCGTTTTCGTCACTGGCAAAAATCTGCTGTGACTCGGTCATATTTAAATCAGCATAAATCGATAGCGTACCAGTCGGTCGGTTCTCACCGGCACCGAATCCACTAAGTGGCACACCGGCCAGCATTTCATCGGGGCTGGCATCACGCAATAAATCTTCCATGGCGCGAATACAGACCCTGGCATCACGGGCAACGTCTTTCTTACTGTCTTTTATATAATCCAGCTCTTCCAGTACCGTCATGGGCACCACAACATCATTTTCTTTGAAAGAGAGGAACGCGAGGGGTTCGTGTAGCAGGATATTGGTATCTAGGACATATATTCTGGTGTCTGCATTGCTTTTTCTTGGCATCCGTTACTCCAATGAACATGACCAAGCTCGTCTTATTGTCGACGTGCTATTACGAGCCGATGTACACGGAGTTACCAGCCGACTGACACTCCGCATCACATCGACCATCAACTCCACCATAATCCAGTTTTTAAAACTATTCACTTTTTTTTGGCATTTTTAGGCAAATTAATTTTTATCGCCTGATTGCCTGTTCATCAGGTACGACAAGATTGCAGCTGATTGCTATATTGAGCAAGACAGCTAAGGCGGGGATCAGTACAATACGCCCCCCGGTTATCGCGGAGTAGTTTAATATGAGTACCGACACACAATTTGCCATTGGTCAGCGCTGGCTGAGTAACACTGAAACAGAACTGGGCCTGGGCGCGATTATTCGCGTGGATTTCCGTTCCATAGAGGTGTTGTATCCAGCAACCGAAGAAAGCCGCATTTACACCAAAGCCGATGCGCCACTCACGCGCCTCACGTTTAACGAAGGTGAAATGGTAAAATCGCAGGAAGGCTGGAGTTTGTGTGTTGAGTCGATCACCGAGCAACAGGGTGTGTTGATTTATCATGGTGTACGCGAAGATACCAAACAGGCCACCACGCTGGCCGAACCCAACCTCGATCACCATATTCGTTTAAATCAGCCTGAGAAGCGGTTATTTAACTACCAGTTCGACCACCCCAAGTGGTTTGACTTACGCCATGGCTCACTAACCAATGAACATGCTCACGCTAAGTCCGACACCATTGGTCTGGTGGGCGCTCGTATCGAGCTGATTCCTCACCAGTTGCACATCGCTTCTGAAGTGGGTCGTCGCTATGCTCCACGGGTACTGCTGGCTGATGAGGTTGGCCTGGGTAAAACCATTGAGGCAGCGCTGATCATCCACCAGCAAATCCTTACCGGCCGTGCGTCGCGGGTATTAATTGTGGTACCGGATACCCTGCTGCATCAATGGCTGGTTGAAATGCTGCGCCGGGTTAACCTCGCCTTTGCTATTTATGACGAAAGCCGCTGCGTGGCACTGGAAGATGAGAGCGATAACCCCTTTGATAACGACCAGCTCATCCTGTGTGGTCTTAACTGGCTGACCAGCAATCCTAAACGTCAGCAGCAGATCCAGGATACGTCCTGGGACTTACTGGTGGTCGATGAAGCTCATCACCTGGCCTGGTCTGCCGATGAGCCGTCACTGGAATATCAAACCATTGAAAAACTGGCTGAAGCCACACCGGGTGTATTACTGCTTACCGCTACGCCGGATCAACTGGGTCACGAAAGTCACTTTGCCCGCCTGCGTTTGCTGGACCCTGCGCGTTTTTATGATTACCCGGCGTTTTTAAAAGAAGAGTCTCAGTATACGCAGTTGGCAGAAGCGGTAGCACCGCTTATCGAAGGCGATGAATTAAGCGCCGAGCAAACCGCTCAGTTAACCGCACTTGCGCCTGAGATCATGGCGCAGTTTGATGATTTAAGCAGTAACGAAAACCGAGATGCCATTTTGCATCAGCTTATCGATTGCCACGGTACCGGCCGCTTATTATTCCGTAACCGCCGTGCCGCGATAGAAGGCTTTCCGTCGCGTCATTTGCATGCTTATCCACTGCCTAAACCTGAGCTTTATGAGAATGACGAGATTACCTCTTTAACCGAAGCTCTGTACCCGGAGCGTCAGCCGGCACTTATTGATGTCTGGCTGGATGCCGATCCACGGGTGGAATGGCTGTTAAACCTGTTACCCGACATCAAACCAGAAAAAGTACTGTTGATCTGTGCCAGTGCCGCCACCGCCCAGCAATTAGCAGAACTGATCCGCGTGCGTACCGGAATTCGTCAGGCCGTGTTCCACGAAGGCATGAGTATTGTGGAGCGTGATAAAGCCGCCCACTACTTTGCCGATCCGGAAGACGGTGCGCAAATCCTGCTGTGCAGTGAAATTGGTAGTGAAGGCCGTAACTTCCAGTTCGCCCATCATTTGGTGCTGTTTGATTTGCCGCTAACGCCGGATCTGCTGGAACAACGTATTGGCCGACTCGACCGGATTGGCCAGACCCAGGACATCCAAATCCACGTACCAGTAATTGAAGAGTCTGCTCAGTCAGTATTGTTAAAGTGGTACCACGAAGGCCTGAATGCCTTTGAACAAACCTGCCCTACCGGCGGTAAAGTGTTCGACACGGTAGAGGAAACCCTGGTAATGAACTGCCTCACTCCGTTCGACACCGAGCTGCAGCAGGAGTTGATTGAACAAAGCCAACAGCTTAACGCCGAGCTCAAAGCCAAACTGGATGCCGGGCGCGACAAACTGCTGGAATTAAACGCTGCCGGTGTGGGCCGGGTCGATACGCTATTGGAGCAGATCGTCGCCCAGGACAGTGCCAGCGAGTTACCTAAATTTGCTGGCCGACTGTTTGATGCTATTGGCATTCAACAGGAAGAAAAAGGCCAGGACTGTTTTATTCTGCGCCCCAGTGAATCCATGATTGGCCACCTGCCCGGCCTGGACCCGGAGGGGATGACGGTCACCTACCGTCGTCGCACCGCAACCACACTGGAAAACGTGCACTTCTTAACCTGGGATCATCCGCTTATTCATCATGCCATGGAAATGGTGATGACCGACATTTACGGTAAGAGCAGCGTGGGTTTTGTGGCCGATACCAGCCAGCCTAAGGGCGCGTATTATCTGGAAACCCTGTTTGTATTGTCGGCCAAAGCGCCTGCGGCACTGCAGTTGGAGCGCTTCCTGCCGCCTACGCCAATCCGCCTGTGTCTGGATGCCAAGAGTCAGCCGTCGGATCTTGATACCACTGCCCATCGTCCTCTCGGCCGCAAGGTAGCAACACAGTTAGTACAGGCACTTACGCCGCAGTTGCAACAGCATTTACAGCATGCCCGCGAGCTGGCCCATAAACAGGCAAATCACGTTCTCGGCGAAGCTATGAATGCTATGCAAACCACCCTGGGCGGAGAAGTACAGCGCCTGAAAGATTTGCAGCGGCAGAACCCGGCTATCCGTGACAGCGAAATCGAGTTTATCGAAATTCAGATGGCAGCGTTAACCAAGGTGCTGCAGGAAAGTGACGTGCAGCTCGACGCCGTACGGGTACTGGTAAACAATCCTTAAGGTCAGCGAAATAGAATGAGTGCCAACCCGGAATTTGTTTATCAACCGCCACTGAGCCCCTTTTTAAGCTTGTTGTATCATGATGACGACGTGATTGTGGTTAACAAGCCCAGTGGCCTGCTCAGTGTGCCGGGCAAAGCTCCGGAACACCGGGATTCGCTCATTACCCGTATTCAACGGGTTTACCCTGATGCGAGGATCGTACACCGGTTGGATATGGCCACTTCCGGGGTTATGGTGGTGGCTCAGCACAAAGACAGCCATCGCCAGCTTTCGCGGCAATTTGAGCTGCGCCAGACCGCCAAGCGTTACTTCGCCAGGATAGCCGGCGTGCCCGCTCAATCGTCAGGCTCGGTAGATTTACCGCTAATCTGTGACTGGCCCAACCGGCCCAAACAAAAAGTCGACTTTGAGTCTGGCAAGCCTGCACTCACCCATTATGAAGTGGTACAACAGGATGCTACCGAAGCGCTCGTGGCACTTATCCCGATAACTGGTCGCTCCCATCAGTTGCGGGTCCATATGCTTGAACTGGGCCACCCCATCTTAGGCGATCGCCTGTATGGCACACCCTCAGTGATTGCCAGCGCGCCGCGGTTACAATTGCACGCAGAGACATTATTATTTACCCACCCGACGAGCGGTAAACGCATGCAGTTCAGTGCGCCTCTCCCATTTGGTCACTACCAACCGGATGTTTTTTCAGAAGTATCGCCGGGCGCTTAATGTTTGCGGATCATAGCCGATAACCTACTATTAGTGTTTGTCCGGACCCGCTTAATTTAGTCATGAATCGCCTCTTTGCCATCATCAGCGTTGCTTGTATCCTGCTTTTACTGGTGGTGTACAGTCGCCCGGTAACGGCGCTGACACTGGACGATCTGACCCATTATTTTCATGACGAGGATTTACTGACGCTCGCCGTAGCCGACCAGCAAATTCCGGCCCTTGAGATCCAACCGAGCGTCCCACTGGTGCGCGGTACTGCCATTATCCTGGTATCCCTTCAGTCACAATCGATCAATCTGGATACCGGATTGGTACTGGCCGAGAGCCTGGGTGAAAAAGGCTGGCGCACTTTGCTTATTCCTACCGACTTTAATCAGGCTGAAGCTACCCAGCCGGCATCGGTAACCAGTGATAAACCCGTGGCTAATCTGCTAACGGCGCCGGTAAACTATGATGCTTACCGGCTGCAAATTATCGGCTTGATTAACGCCGCCTACACCCATGCCAACCAGTTTAAAGGGTATACGTTTATTACCGCCGAAGGCATGACCAGCGCGGTGTTACTCGACGCTATCCACAATGGGTTGGTCAGTGCGCCGGATACGCTGGTGAGCGTTGGCGCTTTCTGGCCGGCCAGAACTCAAAACAATGCGCTGGCCGAAATGCTGGCACAAAGCAGCTACCCGGTGCTGGATATTAGTTTGCCGTCGCTGAGCCAATGGCAATCTGCCACTGTTGAGCAGCGCAGGAATGCCGTAGCGATGAGTTTAAAGCAGCTTTATCGTCAACGCACGTTTACAGCGCAGCAAAGTTATGGCGGTGCGGGTGACCGACTGCCCCGGCCGGGCAGTGCCTGGTTAGGCACCGAGATTTACAGTTGGTTACGTTATCTCGGCTGGTAGTAAACCGTTATATTTCTCGCTCTGAATCGAAAACTGCTGAACTCTCAATGGGTTTAGAAATGACTGAAAGTTCTTCTTAAGCCACTGTCAATTAAGACCGACAATTCTCTTACAGGTCACGCTAGATAAGGTATCCGAAGATATACGGAGGTGAACTGCAACTCGTCGCATTTTTGCAATTCTACCGGTGACTTCAGAATTTTGGGCTATACTTGGTTTAGGTTTTTTTAGCGGATTGCCAGCGTGAGTATCAGTCAATTCATTGAGGAAAAATCCCGTCAGCTGTGTTTTTATTTGCGCGCTTTCTGGCAGGGCACCCTGAATTATCAGGAACTCAATTATTTTTTCTGGGACACTCTAGAGGAGTGGTCTCTCTACCGCAGCGACGATCTGGAGCCGAGCACTCACAAAGAACGCGTCTTTTGGCACTTATTACACCAAATACATTACTGGCGCGAAGATCAGCTTACCGACGACGAAATCTTACGCGAAGAATTAACCCATTGCGTGGCTTACCTTAAAGGCGAGTCGGTGTACCCCATGGATTGCATTGGGATCCGT
>JAYZXK010000276.1:0-5453 GCA_036141415.1 Pseudomonadota bacterium | reverse complement strand
CATCAACAAATTCCGCAGCCGCGTTCATCGGGCCAACGGTATGCGAGCTGGATGGGCCAATGCCCACACTGAACATATCAAATACACTAATCATTAGATGCGTTTACCATTATTGTCATTATCATGTCATTGTGCCCGGGGCAGTGCACCAGAACAAGACAGTTAAGCTAATGTTAGCATGAGAATTTCTATTGATAGGTGAGCGCTTATTGTGTGGCAATTAGGGATTGTCAGTAAATATTGACGCGAGATTTCGCAACAAGGCGGCGGTGGCGCCCCAAATCATACGGTTTTGCCAGGGAATAAAGTGAACCGGGTTGGTGAGCGGCCCGCGATGAAAATGCTCGGTGATATAATTATTGGTATCCAGCAGAAACGCAAGCGGCACCTCAAAGGTGTCGCTAACCTCATTGCTATCGATAATAATGTCGAATTCAGGCTCAACAATCGCGACTACTGCAGTGATACAGAAACCAGTAATAGTGCGGTGCTCGGGCATCACTCCAATGATTTGGCAATTCTGCCGGGGCAGGCCAATTTCTTCCCAGGCTTCACGCAAGGCAGTGTCTATCAGATCCTTATCCTGCTCTTCTTGTTTTCCACCAGGAAAACTAATTTGTCCGGGGTGATGAGCCAGGTGCAGGGCTCGTTGAGTGAGCAGCACCGTAAGCCCTTCCGGCCGGTCGATCAGCGGCACTAAAACACCTGCTGCACGCCCGGCATGGGAGAGTGGGTAATCGTCACTCACCGCCAGTGGCGGCGACGAATGAAAGCGGTGCAGAAAATTGGCTTTATTCACAGCATGCCTCCAGTACCGGCAGGATGCGGGCAACCTTATCCAGGGTTTCCTGATATTCTTCAGCCGCATCGGAGTCGAGCACAATACCACCGCCAGCCCAGCAGAACAGTTGGTTTTGCTCACCCAGCAACGTGCGGATACAAATACTTGAGTCCAGATCGTTCTTTAAGCCCAGATACAAAAAGCTGCCACAATAAATGCCACGGCGATTAGGCTCTAACTCTTCAATAATTTCCATCGCGCGAATTTTCGGTGCGCCGGTAATAGAGCCGCCGGGGAAACAGCCGGCAAGTAAATCCAGTGGGTGGCTACCCGGGGCCAGATTACTGGTGATCCGGGTAACCATATGGTGCACTGCCGGATAGCTTTCCAGTTTGAATAATTCAGGCACCTGCAGGCTGCCGGGCACGCTGTGTTTGCTGATATCATTGCGCAGCAGGTCAACAATCATCAGATTTTCAGCACGGTCTTTCTCGGCCGTTAACAGCGATTGGGCACTGGCGGCATCTTGCGCCGGGTTATTAAAACGCGGCCGGGTGCCTTTTATCGGTTTAGTTTCAATAATCCCGTTCCGGCACTGAATAAAACGCTCCGGAGACAAACTCAGTACGGCGCTGTCGTCAACGCGCATAAACGCAGAAAAGGGCACACTGTTGGCTCGGGTGAGGGTACGGTATGCAGCCCACAAACACCCTTTGTAACCGGTGGTAAAGCGTTGCGCAAAATTCACCTGGTAGCAGTCACCTGCCACCAGGTAATCATGCACAGCTGACAAGGCGTCGCTGTACTGAGCTTCACTCATATTACTTTGCCAGCTACCTTTGATAGAAAAGGGCGCAGAAGGGCTGGCTAACCATTGGTTAAAGTCTGGCACGGCAACGTCACTGGTGTGACAAAAATACCAGCAATTTGCCTGAACATCATGAATCAGCGCACGGTTGTAGATCCCCAGCGCCATTTCCGGACATTGGTATTCATCGCGGTTAAGCGCCGGTAGGCTTTCGTAATCGCGGCCCAGATCGTAACTGCAAAATCCGGCCAGTCCAAGCACCAATGGAAGCTCGTCATATTGCTGGCTCTCTGCATCTGGCGTAATACTCTGCTGAAACGCCGTGAAATAGCGTTTTGCCGTGTCCAGTGGTGACTCATTTTTGCAGGCAATGGTTTCAAGCGTATCACCCTGCGCCCGAACTTCAGTTGTGCTCGCTTTGGTGGTGATGGTGAGGGCCGGAGACCATAAAGCTATATCGTAGCGGCTATTGCTCTGCGTAGAGGTGCCGGAGTCGTATAGCAAGCTCCAGTTGTCACCGGCAACCTGCTGAAAAACGTCTTGCAGCGGGGTGTTGGCCGGTAGTGTTACCGGGGTGATATGCAGCGTCTCTGCCGGAAATGAAAATCGGGACTGTGGCATTCAATTCTTTCTTGTATTTATCATTAACAAATTAACGGCAAGCCAGCTTCTACCGGGGAATAAGTTCACTCCACCAAAGTCGCAGATGGTTTTAATGGTGCCAGTTGTCGACATGCGGTAGTATACGGATTCTTCGTCTAGATGACTATGTGAGCCTAAAAATAAGAGGACGCCATGACCGTAATTCGTCAACAAGACTTTATCGATAGCATCGAAGATGCATTGCAGTTCATTTCCTATTACCACCCACTTGATTATGTGAAGGCTGTTGAACAGGCCTATCTCAAGGAAGAAAGCCAGGCGGCAAAAGATGCTATGGCGCAAATCCTGATTAACTCACGTATGTCAGCCGAGGGTAAACGCCCGTTGTGTCAGGATACAGGGATTGTTACCTGTTTCGTGAAAATCGGCATGGGCGTAAGCTGGGATAAAACCGACATGACCGTTCAGCAAATGGTTGATGAAGGTACCCGCCGTGCCTACATGAACCCGGATAACCCGCTGCGGGCTTCTATTGTTGAAGATCCTGCCGGTGCCCGTAAGAACACCAAAGACAATACGCCGGCGGTAGTACATATCGACACCGTTCCCGGCAATAAAATTGAAGTGATGATCGCGGCCAAAGGCGGCGGCTCAGAAAACAAATCGAAAATGGTAATGTTAAACCCCAGTGACGACATCGTTGAATGGGTACTGAAAACCTTACCAACCATGGGCGCTGGCTGGTGTCCGCCAGGCATGCTTGGTCTGGGGATTGGTGGTACTGCCGAGAAAGCAGCGGTACTGGCCAAAGAAAGCCTGATGGATCCGGTAGACATTCAGGAGCTTATTGAACGCGGCCCGCAAACCACCGATGAAAAACTGCGTGTGGAAATTTACGAACGCGTAAACAAATTAGGTATAGGTGCACAGGGCCTTGGTGGTTTAACTACCGTAGTAGATGTGAAAATTAAATCGGTACCTACTCACGCTGCGTCTAAGCCTGTGGCTATGATCCCGAACTGCGCGGCAACCCGCCATGCGCATTTCCACCTTGACGGTAGCGGTCCGGCAGACTTAAAAGCGCCAAAACTGGAAGAATGGCCGGAAGTTACCTGGGAAGTCAGCGAAAACACTCGTCGCGTAAACATGGACGAAGTGACTAAAGAAGACATCAAAGAATGGAAAGTAGGCGAGACCGTGCTGCTGTCTGGCAAGATGTTGACTGGTCGCGATGCCGCGCACAAACGTATTCAGACCATGCTGGAAAATGGTGAAGGCTTACCAGAGGGGGTAGATCTTAACGGTAAGTTTATTTACTACGTAGGGCCGGTTGATGCGGTGGGTGACGAAGTCGTTGGCCCGGCAGGCCCGACTACCGCCACCCGGATGGATAAATTCACCGACATGATGCTGGAAAAAACCGGTATCGCCGGCATGATTGGAAAAGCTGAACGTGGCCCGGCAACGGTTGAGTCTATTGCCAAGCACGAGTCAGTTTATCTGATGGCAGTGGGCGGGGCAGCTTACCTGGTATCGAAAGCCATTAAGAAAGCCCGTGTGGTAGCCTTTGAAGACCTAGGTATGGAAGCCATCTACGAATTTGAGGTAGAAGACATGCCGGTAACGGTGGCGGTAGATTCTACTGGTGCTAACGCTCACCAGACTGGCCCGGCTATCTGGAAAGCTAAAATTGCTGAACTGGACGAAGCACTGTCTAAATAACCAGCGTTTAACACCAAATAAGCGATTCTTCGCTTAAACCGATGTCAAAAACGGGTAACATGAGTTACCCGTTTTTTTATTGAAGTTATTCAGGTTGGTAATGGAACACCTTAATATTATTATCCCCGCCGGCGCAGTTCTGTTGGCGTTAATAGTTGGCCTGGTAATTGGCCGCTTTCAGGGCAAGGCGCAGGCGCAGAAGGCGCTGGCGGAGCAACAGTTGTTAGCCCAGCAACTCGAGCAGGCACAGCAATCTCTGAACGCTGTACAGCAAAGAGCCCAGCAGGATATTAGCGAGCTTAAACAACAGCTATCTGCGCTACAGGGCTCGCTGCAGGAGCAATCAGCCAAAGCTGCACTATTGCCGGAAGCCCAGCAACAGCGAGAGCAATTACAAAGTGATCTGAAATCTCTGCAGGCCGATTACACGCAGTTAAAAGCCGCCAGTGATGCCCGCCAGGCAGCCTTTGATGTCGCCGAAAAATCTCACGAAGAAAAGCTCGCCACTCTGCAACAAGCCGAAAAACGCTTGCAGGAACAATTTGAAAACCTGGCGAACCGTATTTTCCAGCAAAAAGCAGAAAGCTTTGGCAACGAGAGTAAAACCCGCCTGGATGCGCTGCTCAACCCATTGAAAGACCAGATTGAAGGCTTTAAGAAGCAGGTAACCGATCAGTATGTTAAGGAAGGGCAGGAACGGGCTTCGCTAAAAACAGAAATTCTGGGGTTAAAAGCCCTAAATCAGCAAATCACCGAAGACGCCGCTGCGCTGACCCGGGCCTTAAAAGGCGACAACAAGCAGCAGGGTAACTGGGGTGAAGTCGTGCTGGAACGCATTCTGAAGGAATCCGGATTACGCGAAGGTCACGAATTTGAAACCCAGGTCTCGGCGCGCAACGAGCAGGGCAAATTACAGCAGCCGGATGTGGTGGTACACCTGCCTAATGACAAAGATGTGATCATTGACTCCAAGGTGAGCCTGGCCGCTTACGAACGGTATTTTAACAGTGATAATGACGATGAGCGGGCGCGTTATTTAAAAGAACATGTAAACTCATTGCGCACCCACATTAAAGTGCTGGGCGCAAAAGATTACCACGAGCTGGAAGCGATCCGCTCATTGGATTACGTACTGATGTTCATTCCGGTAGAACCGGCGTTTTTATTAGCGGTAGAAAGCGATCCGGAACTGGTGACGCTGGCGCTGAATAACAACATCATGCTGGTTTCGCCAACCAATCTGTTAGTTGCACTACGTACTATTAACAACATCTGGCAGTACGAATATCAGAATCAGAATGCCCAGAAAATTGCCCAGCATGCAGCCAAACTGTACGATAAGTTTGCCGGCTTCGTGGGTGATATGGAAAAAATAGGTAAAGCGGTAGAAAGTACCCAGAAGCACTACGATGCGGCGCTGAATAAATTAACCAGCGGGCGGGGCAACCTGGTGCGTCAGGTTGAGCAATTCCGTGCCCTGGGTGTACAACCCAGTAAGCGTCTGGCCGATACCAGTGACGATGAAACTGACGAGCAGGG
>JAYZXK010000275.1:0-2674 GCA_036141415.1 Pseudomonadota bacterium | reverse complement strand
CTGGCTGAACTTTGTGGTCAGTGCCAGAGCGCGTACGCGCATTCGCCAATACCTGCGCAAACAGCGTTCTCAGGAAGCCCTGACCATGGGTAACCGCCTGTTACGCCACGCCCTGGGCGCGGTAAAACTGGACGATATCAGCCAGGAGTCGGTCGACCGCGTGGTCGCAGAAACCAAGCACGAATCCTTTGAGGACTTGCTGGTGGATATTGGCCTGGGTAATGAGTTAAGCGCTATTGTGGCTCGTCGTCTGTTGGGCGAGAACGAAGATATTCCGGATAAGAAAGGCAATGTGGCCATCCGTGGCACGGAAGGCCTGCTGGTAACCTACGCGCGATGCTGCCACCCCATCCCGGATGATGAAATCGTTTCGGTGTTGAGCCCGGGTAAAGGCATGACCATTCACCAGAATGGTTGCCCGAACATCCGTAAGCTGGCTAAAGAAGAGCCCCAGCGGGTACTGCAAATGAGCTGGGATGAAGAGCCTCAGGGCGAGTTTAAAGCGTCATTACGTATTGAGCTGTTTAATCATCAGGGTACACTGGCTACACTGACCAATAACATAGCCTCGTGCGACTCAAACATCATTGGGCTGCAAACCGAGGAAAAAGAAAGCAATATCTACTTTGTAGATCTTGAATTAACCACTTATAACCGCGTACATCTGGCCAACGTCATGCGTAAAATCCGCATCATGCCGGAGGTACAACGGGTATCGCGACACAGCCAGTCGCGACATCATTAATTGAGAAGGACTCATCATGGCAAAGTCGATTATTCAAACTGATAACGCGCCAGCCGCAATTGGTACTTACAGTCAGGCCGTTAAAGCCGGCACTACGGTGTACCTGTCTGGTCAGATCCCATTAGTACCAGCCACAATGGAGCTGGTATCTGAGGATTTTGCCGAGCAGGCCACCCAGGTGTTCGAAAACATCAAAGCCGTATGTGAAGCCGCCGGCGGTACTACAAATGATCTGGTGAAAGTAAACATTTACTTACTTGATCTTGGCCATTTCGCCACCGTAAACGAAATTATGTCTAAGTACTTTGCCAAGCCTTATCCTGCCCGCGCAGCTATTGGCATTAAAGAGTTACCCAAAGGCGCGCAAATTGAAATCGACGGCGTGATGGAACTGCCGGAGTGATAGCCGTCTACAGCCCTTGATAAATTAGATAAAATTGTACTGAAAGAAAAAGGCCCGCTTGCGGGTCTTTTTGGTATTCACAATCTAACGAGAACAATGATGCGACAAAAATTTTTCTTTATCCTGCTGTGTGTATTACTACCACTTGGTGTGACTGCCAAAGAGTTAGCGCCTGAGGCTAATGCCGTCACCCCGCTACTTAATGGCATGAAAGTGCCGGCTGTGACCCTGCAATTACCGGATGGTAGCCCGGTAAGTCTGAATGCGCTGACCATGAATAAACCCGCCATCATTCTGTTTTATCGTGGCGGCTGGTGCCCTTACTGTAATCGGCAGTTTGGCGAGCTACAGACCATTGAAGACCAATTACTCGATTTAGGTTACCAAATCCTCGCGATTTCACCGCAAACGCCAGCAGCGCTGCAGTCTCAGGAACTTGAAACCGAAATGAAAGTCCAGCAGTTGTCAGACGCTAAACTGGATGCCTTGCGTGAATTTGGCATTGGCTTTTATGTGGATGACGCTACTGCAAATAAATATGCCGGCTATAATATTCCCCTGACCAAGGATGAAACCGGTACCCCAGTTTTACCAGCACCAGGCATATTCATAGTAAATCAACAGGGGCTTATTGAGTTCAGTTATGTAAACCCTGACTTTAAAGTGCGCCCTTCGGCTAAACTGATATTATCGGTGGCTGAAGTACTCGCTTCCGAGCGTTAATCTGCGTAACCAATATCATGGCGCTGCATGTAGTCGGGCAGCGCCAGTGATTCATGATCACCACTGTTTTTTAGCCCCTGGCAAACCCCGGCTATATCCTCAGCCTTTTTGTGCTGGCCGAGTTTGCGTACGCCCTGCAAGCTGTTTACTTTGATTTCTATGCCGACAATGCCGCGGATTAGTTTTTGCTGGTATTCGACAAGTGATGTGTTGAGCGTGTCAGGGTTGTAATCCGGCTCAAAGGCCTGCATCAGCTCGTTGAGCGCTGCCGGCAATGCTTCATTATCCATAACACTTACCGTGCCTTTAGCGTGTACCGCAACATCATTCCAGGTGGGCACATTGGGCTCGCTGGCGTACCACTTAGGTGAGATATAGGCGTGAGGGCCGCTAAATACGGCAACTACCGGGGTGTTATCCAATGTTTTCCAGTGCGGGTTGGCGCGCGCCATGTGGCCAGTCAGAAAAAGGCTGTCACCTTGTTGCTTTACCAGTAGCGGCACATGGGTTGTTTGCAGATCGGGGGTGGTTAACAAAGCAAATGGGTGCGCTTTAATAAAAGCTAGCTGGGCTTCGGTATCGGTAAAAGAAAAAGCCGACGGGACAAACATAAAGACTCTCAGACATCAGGGTTGGCTGTTGATAATACGTGATCAGCGAATTTCTACAAAGGGTAAAAAACGCGGCTGAGGCTCAATGTCAGTGCGTTCAAATTCGCCGAAAGGCGGTACAGTAAGATCATCCGGCGGCACCGCGAGCTGATTTAAGTCTACTGCCTGCGCCACACCGGTGATCCGGCCATT
>JAYZXK010000274.1:0-4000 GCA_036141415.1 Pseudomonadota bacterium | reverse complement strand
ACCGGAAGAGGCGAATATGCCATTACTGGCAGTGCCCTTCGCGCCCAACTTGTACGAACGCTTTTACCTGATGAACCGGCGAATTCTGGCAGACCAGATGGACTTTTTAAGCCACCATTTCAGCCAGCGTCGGGCCTGGCTGTAATCTAAGCTGGTTATACTCTAAGCCTGATCTGAACCTACTGGTGGCAAACCGCCCTTTTTCTGTTCTGCTTTAATGGTATCAAACCATAAAGACAGCCAGTCTGCGCGAATTTTCTCTTCCAGTAACAGCGACTCGTCAGACGGACAAAACAGCCCCACTTTCACCACAAACTTGGCAAAATTATTGGTTTCAATGTCAATAACCGGATCAATACTAATGAATTCAGCATCCAGGTTACGTTCAATCCAGCTTTTATAGCGCTCGGCTACATCGCGAAAGTGACTGCAATGTTCATTGGCTTTCGCTCTGAAGTCGTCCAGTAACATATAAGGATTGACCAGCGGCTCCAACGTTAAGGAGAATTCATGCAATCGATAGCGGCGCAGGAAGTTGAGGTTCTTAACTACCTGAATCATGAGTTGATTATTCGGCACATACACGTGTTTACCGGTATAGCCATAGTGTTCCGCATCCACTTCCAGCAGCGTGGTTTTGGCCCAGTCCATTTCTACCACTTCGCCGACATTATCGCCTAACTGTACCCAGTCGCCGACCCTGAAAGGGCGCGTCGTCATGTAATAGATAAAGCCCATAAAACACTGGATCATCTCACGGGTGGCAAAAACGATAGCCACCATAAACGCCGCAATGGACAGAGCCAGACTCTGCACTTCGGTTGACCACAGCATTAACAGCAACACCAGCAAAATAGCATTGCCTAACTGGTCGATAATATTAATCGAGTGACGGCGGTCGTCGCCGCTCTTTTTACTTTGTCGTCTGAGCAACCTGATAGTGATGCGCTTGCAACCAAGAAACACCATTATGAGTAACAGTGAGGTTAGTAATTTATAGGACTGGGTGTAATCCAGAAAAACGCGCCAGGCTTGGTCGATTACATCAGGCATCGCCATGAACTCAAGTTCCTCCAACAAAAAAGCCCACCTTATAGGTGGACTTTACATATACTTCGCAAAGCGTGGCAGGTTATAGTAAAAACCGCAACCTTACCACGCCGACCATTGGTTATCCGTCGCTATTATTCGCGGATTTGTCCGGTGCCGGTTACCACATATTTCTCAGTGGTCAGCGACTCCAGTCCCATAGGTCCGTAGGCATGCAGTTTTGTGGTGGCGATACCAATCTCTGCGCCAAGGCCAAGCTGGCTACCATCATTAAAGCGTGATGACGCATTAATCATTACTGCTGAGGCATCCACGGCACGCTGGAAGTGCTTAGCGGTATCCATGTTCTGCGTACAAATCACTTCTGTATGGTGACTACCAAATTTATGGATGTGCGACAGAGCTTCGTCGTAGTCTTTAACTACCCGAATAGCGATTTCAAGGCCAAGGTACTCTTCGCCAAATTCGTCATCGCCAATCACATCGGCATTGTCGAAATAGCTGGCTGCCGTTTCGTTAGCATGCACCGTAACGCCTTTCTCCTGACACATCTTACTGACTCGTGGCAGGAAATCACCGGCAATCGCCTCATGCACTACCAGACCTTCCAGTGCGTTACACACACCGGTACGCTGAGTTTTACCATTGATCAGAAGCTCCAGAGCCATGTCCAGATCTGCGTCTTTGTCGACGTATAAGTGACATACGCCTTTAAAGTGCTGAATTACCGGCACTTTACTGTTATCTGTTACATAGCGGATAAGGCCTTCACCACCACGTGGAATAATCACGTCGATAGTATCAACCTGCTCCATCAGTTCCTGCATCAGGGCACGGTCCGGATCCGGGATCACGCTGATTAACGCTTCAGGTAAATCGTGCTCACGCAATACCTGCTGCAATAAGCCGGCTATCGCCATGCTGGTTTGCAGGGCTTCTTTACCACCACGCAGAATTACGCCGTTACCCGATTTAAAACATAAAGCACCGGCATCAGCGGTTACGTTAGGACGTGCTTCGTAAATCATACAAACCACACCAAGGGGCACACGCATTTTATTAATTTGCAGGCCGTTAGGACGTTCCATAATCGAACGCTCCTGCCCTACCGGATCAGCCAGCTCAATAATCGTTTCGATGCCTGCGGCCATGTCTTCAATACGCGCTGGTGTAAGAGTCAGACGGTCTAACATGGCATCATCCAGACCGGCTTGTTTACCCTCAGCAACTTCTTTCGTGTTGACCTTAACAATCTCGTCCTGGTTTTCACGAATGGCTGCAGCCATGACAGCCAGTACTTTGTTTTTCGTTGCTTCATCTAAAATCGCTAACGTCTTCGCAGCGTTAGCTGTGTCGTTGGCAATTTGTGTAATTAAACTCATTTGTTCTCCAATACTGCAATGTGCTGTTCTGAAATAATCGGACCGGTTTTCTCTTCGAATTCCGATGCAAACTTCTGATTACCTTCGTTGGCAATGAAGTTTAACAAACAGCTACTGTAATTTGATTTAGCCTTGGCCAGTTTTACGCCATCTTCACGACGGACTAAAATGGTATCGCCTACCGAAAACTCGCCTTTAACGTCAAGAATTTCACTACTGGTGAGTGACTCGACGCCCTCATCCAAAGGATCGCTAAACGCTTCTTTAATCACGACCTCACCCTGCGCATTCGAGGTATGGGTCATCCAGTGCACGTTTTCTTTCATCGGCTTTTCATGCGCCTGGAAGTGCGTGCCAGGGTTTTGTCCTTCGAGCATCAGATTAAATGAAAGCTCGGTAAAGCCGTTAATGATAAAGGTATCGATACCATGTGAAACCGCTTTTTCAGCAGCTTCAACTTTGGTGCGCATGCCACCGGTACCAACACCATCTTCGGCGGCGCCGCCCGCCATGGCGTAGATACTCTCATCAATTTTATCTACCCAGGATAACAATTTTGCATCATCATGTTTGTGGGGGTTTTTATCATACAACCCGTCCACATCAGAACAAATAACCAACGCATCCGCATCGGCTGCTGCCGCCACCATGGCTGACAGGTTATCGTTATCACCAACTTTAAGCTTATCGGTGGTTACCGTATCGTTTTCGTTAACGATGGGTAGTACACCGTGGTCAAGCAAGCTGTCCAGTGTTTCACGAATACTCACATAACGCTCACGGTCGCGTAAGTCAGCGTGAGTCAGTAGCACCTGGGCCGACGGGAAGTCGAACAGTTTATCCCAGGTTGCCATCATTTCGGTCTGACCGGCTGCGGCCATCGCTTTTTTAATCGCAATGTTCTTTTTCGTTTCTTCCGGGAATATATGTGCACCCGCAGCTACCGAGCCTGAGGAGACCAGCACAACCTGAATGCCCTGCATCCGGCAACGTACGATAAATTGCGCAATACTCAGAAGATAATGACTACTACATCCCTGACGGTTAGGGGCAATCAATGCACTCCCAACCTTAACTACAATGCGTTTCCAATTTGAACGATTCATATTTCCTATCACCTTAAGATAATTCTGCTAAAACTTTATTTGTTTCGGTAAATTTCGCCTGCACTTCCTCGTGCGGCTCTTCACTGAAGATAATCACGCCCCAGATAGTCAGTGAACTAATGATAAAGCCGGGGACAATCTCATATACCACACTGCTAAGTGTTGCACCGCCTTCGAGGACAGGCGCATAGATCCAGAACAGTACCGTTACAGCACCGCTCAAAATGCCTGCCAGCGCGGCTTTATGAGTTAAATTTTTCTTGTATAAACAAAACAGCACCAGCGGACCAAACGCTGCACCAAAACCTGCCCAGGCGTTACTGACCAGCGACAAAATGCTGTTCGATGAATCCCATGCCAGCAGTAACGCAGCGAGTGCTACGCCCGCTACACCATAGCGCCCTATAGCCACGGTTTGCTCCTGGGTCGCTTCTTTTTTACTCACTACACGGTAAATGTCTT
>JAYZXK010000273.1:0-2847 GCA_036141415.1 Pseudomonadota bacterium | reverse complement strand
TTTACGCGGTACTTTACGAGGGTAAATCGCCTAAAGACGCCGCCCTGGCCTTACTGGGCAGAGAGCTTAAGTCTGAATAACAAGCTTTAGCTTGTTATTCATGCCGGAATTGCAAAGCAATATCCGGTATCCCTTTAAATTATCTGATGAACTAAACAAGCATTAGCTTGTTATTCACTTATTAACGCGCACCGTCGTAACCAAACTGGCGCCAGGACTCATACACAAAAACCGATACCGCATTCGACAGGTTCATACTGCGACTGTCTGGCAGCATAGGAATGCGCACCCGTTGCCCGGGCGGTAACGAGTCGATGATGTCATCGGGTAATCCGCGGGTTTCCGGCCCGAACAATAATGCGTCGCCCTTTTTGTATTGCACATCAGAGTGAAACGCTTTGCCTTTGGTGGTGCATGCAAATACCCGTGCTGGCTGGCGCTCTTCAAGAAAACGCACGAAACTGGCATAGCGCTTAACTTCTGCAAACTCGTGATAATCCAGCCCCGCCCGGCGCACCCGTTTATCATCCCAGTCAAAGCCCAACGGTTCGATAAGATGCAGTGCATAACCGGTATTGGCACACAGGCGAATAATGTTACCGGTGTTAGGTGGAATTTCTGGCTGGTATAACACGATGTCTAACATGCTGGTTCACTCTTTTCTAAGTCGGGCGGCATTATGAGAGGTTTCGTGCAGCCGGTCAAAATTCGCTGCTAAAGAAATCGAATATACGCTTCATCACTGGTTGGCGAATGGTGTCTTTCTCAATCAGAATTTCATGGCGGGCAGCTTCTACCAGAATATATTCGGCATCCGGCATGTTCGCTACTACCCTTTGCTGGCGCTTATTGTCGACCACGGTATCTGCGCCAGCTCCGAACACCAGGGCAGGCAATGTAATTTGCTGCGCATGTTGTTCCACCTTCCACATGGCGGCACTGGCCGCGGCAAGCCATTGCGGTGTTACTCCGCCTAGCTGAATCTCGGGCTGTTCAGCGTACAGGTTTCTGAATAACTGATACCGTATCTCACTACTGGTTAGCCGGTTAACCTTAAAATCATCGGCATGATAATCGCGCTGACCAAAAAAATAGCCCGAACTCCCTGGCAGCAGCCAGTTGGCGCAGCGGTTAACTCCGATTAAAACTTTAGCCAGCCAGTCGGGTAAAGCCGGACGAATACCAAACATGGGCGAACCAAATACTACCCGGTTAAACTGGGTTGGTCGTTGCAGGATGGTTAGCGCGCCAATGGCTGAGCCCATGGAATGGCAAAGCAGATTTAACGCCCCGCGCTGCTGTGGGGTAACAATCTCATCGATGAAATGGCACATGTCATCCACATAGTGCTGAAAATCGTCGATGTATCCCTGATGAGGATTAACCGTCATACGGCCAGACAGCCCCTGCCCCCGGTGATCCAGCACAAATACCGCAAAACCGTTGCGGTAAAGCTCATAAATCACTTCTTTATATTTAAGCAGTGATTCAATGCGACCAGAGCTGATAAGCACCGATTGCTTAGCTTGCTCAGGAACACAGTAGGCATAACTCACTCTGATATCGGCGTTTCCCTGAAAACTTCCCTGGGTCACATGCGTCTGCCAGAACGGCACAATGTGCTCTGAGAATTGTTGTTCTAACCGGGATTCGGTACACAGGTACCAGTTATGCTCTGTCATAGGATTTACAGGGATGTTGCCAAATGGTGTTCAGCTTGAATTAATCCCCCCCTGATGGCAATGTAATTTTGGTTATAGCGACATTCACGAAAAAGGAAAATCGAATGAACAAAGCAATCAGGATGCTGGGATTAGGCGCGTTAATGACGTTTTGTAGCACAGCCTGGGCAGCCACCCAACCGCCACGACAAGCCCCCACAATGTCTGCCGATGATATTGAGCTGGCCGAATCCAGTTTAATTGTGCGTATTGACCCCAAATACCCGTCTCAGGCCGCCCGCGACGGCCTGGAAGGCTGGGTTATACTGTCTTACAACATCGATAAGCATGGCAGCGTTTACGATATTGCGGTGCTCGACGCCAGCCCCAAAGGCATCTTCGACCGCGAAGCTCGCAGGGCACTGGCTAAATGGCGCTATAAACCCGCCGTTAAAGGCGGCAAAGCACAGGCTGTACCCGGCGTAATGGTGTTACTGGAGTTTAACCTTAGCGACTAAATGGAGGTGTTTATTTACCGTAATCCGGCACCAGACGCTGATGACAGGGATCACTGAACAATGGCGAAGTGACCACCAGATCGGCGGTAGACGGGGTACAGGCTACCGGTACATTCCATACTGAACACAATCTCAGCAACGCTTTAACATCCGGGTCGTGAGGCGCCGGGTTAAGCGGATCCCAAAAGAAAAACAGCGCATCGAGCTTATTTTCCGCGATAAGCGCCCCGATTTGCTGATCCCCGCCGAGCGGCCCGCTTTTATAACGATGCACTGACAGTCCTGTTTCATCACTGATTAATTTCCCCGTTGTGCCAGTGGCAACCAGATTAAACGGGGCTAATAACGCCTTGTGGTGTTTGACCCATTGGAGTAATTCGGCTTTTTTGTGGTCGTGGGCGACCAGAGCAACAGTGCGGGCTGTCATGGCATATCCTGTTTTTATTTGTATGATTTTTGGCGAACTATGGCAAATCCTGCTACATCCGGCA
The DNA here is from genome assembly GCA_036141415.1 of Pseudomonadota bacterium. Lineage (GTDB taxonomy): Bacteria > Pseudomonadota > Gammaproteobacteria > Enterobacterales > Alteromonadaceae > Alteromonas. The sequence goes on along the minus strand of JAYZXK010000273.1, from coordinate 177 downwards.
AGATATATAACATAAATTGTTGAAAAACCATAACGGCATTCACCCCCGTAAATATTTATACAAATTTATTGCATAAATATGCCAGGATTGTATCATTAGCAGCAATTAAGTTCCGCACATTGTTTGTGCCTGACTAAACTATCAGTGTAGCGGAAGAAAATGACAGGATTAGGACAT
>JAYZXK010000272.1:0-4273 GCA_036141415.1 Pseudomonadota bacterium | reverse complement strand
AAACCAATTCTTGCACTCAGCACTGCTGCCCTGTTCAGCTTGCAGGCTGCGGCGACAGTGGTGGAAATTCGCACCAATATGGGCAACATCAGCGTTAACCTTTTTGACGAAGCAACCCCCGAAACCGTTGAAAACTTTCTAGAGTACGTTAACTCAGGGGCTTATGCCAATAACGTAGTGCATCGATCTGAACCTGACTTTGTAGTCCAGGCTGGCGGCTTTACCTACAACAATACCCTGCCCCTCGACAATGTAGCTACCGGTGTTGCGGTGGTTAATGAACCGGTGCTTTCCAATGTTCGCGGCACTATTGCCATGGCCAAACAAGCCGGCGATCCGAACAGCGCTACATCACAATGGTTTATTAATTTATCGGATAACAGCCAGAATCTGGATGTGCAGAATGGCGGCTTTACCGTATTTGGCCAGGTGATTGAAAACGGCATGGATGTCGCAGACGCGATTAGCGAGCTTCCTCGCTTTAATCTGGGCGGGGCAGCCAACTCTATTCCGCTGCAGGATTATACCAACGACGATGCCACCAACGGCCGTGAACCAGACGGTGATAACTTTGTGTTAATTACCGATATTGTGGTAACTGACGCAGCTACGGTGACCAACCCGGATCTGGCTCCGGTTCCCAATACCCTTATCGACAACGGCAGCGATCCCACTACGCCATCAGACGGCGGTTCCTCCGGTGGTGCAATGCATCCGCTGGCGTTACTGGTTATTGGCTTAACCGCTGTTCTATTCCGTCGCAGGATAAAACGTTAAGAACTCTGGCCTGGCAAAAAAATAAGAAAGCCGCTCAGATGAGCGGCTTTTTGGCTTAAACAGCGACGATTTTACGCTATGCGGATCACCACGGCTTGCCAGGGCTCAAGAGTATAACCTGAGTCATCTGACTGCAGTGATGCATAGTTATTGATCATGACATTATCGCCAATCAGTGCCAGCTCCAATGGGCAATGCTGTTGACTACCAGAGTAGTTAAGCAGTACCAGAATCACCTCATCATCAAGTTTACGGGTATAGGCATAAATATGCTCATCATCCGGCAACAGCAATTCATAAGCACCGTATACCAGGGTCAAATTTTCCTTGCGTAAGCGGGTAAGCTGACGGAAGTAATTCAGTGGCGAGTCCGGGTCTTCTTCCTGGGCAGCCACATTGATCTCCGGGTAGTTACCGGTAACCTTCAACCAGGGTTTACCTGTTGTAAAACCAGCGTTGGCCGAATCATCCCACTGAATAGGCGTTCGGGCATTGTCGCGACCACTTAATTTGTGTGACTCCAGCAACATTTCAGCATCACCGCCCTCATTTTTGGTGAGGTTATACCAATTAATAGTCATTAGATCGTTGTAGTCATCAATGCTGTCGAATTTGGCGTTAGTCATGCCAATTTCATCACCCATATAATAGTAGGGCGTTCCACGCATGGTCAGCAAAAAGGTACTGAGTAACTTGGATGACTGCACACGGTGAGTCGGCGAATCATCGCCAAACCAGGTCACCTGGCGCGGGAAGTCATGGTTGGTATGCCATTGGGTGCCCCAGCCTTTTTCGTCAAAGGTGGTTGCCCAGGCGCTCATGATCTCTTTGTACTTCACCAGGTTCTGGAAATCAGCGTTAACGATCTTACGTTGATCAACGCCCAGCTCCACATGCTCAAAGTGGTAATTCATGTTTAGTTCCTGGCGGTCTTCGTCCACCAGGTCATGGATGTTATCCAGGTTAGTGCCCGGCCCTTCAGCTACAGTCATAATATCGTAATGCTGCAGCACCTCGCGGTTCATTTCATGCAGATACTGATGTAAACGGGGGCCCTGAGCATAAACATCAATCATGGCATCGCCGTGCACACCCTCGAATACCGGGTAGTCATCATGCTTGGAAATAAAGGTGATCACGTCCATCCGGAAGCCATCGATGCCCTTTTTAAACCAGAAATGCATCATGTCGAAGATCTCTTCGCGCACTTTCGGGTTTTCCCAGTTTAAGTCTGGCTGGGTTTTATCAAAGTAATGCAAATAGTACGCGTCAGTAGGCTGATGATAAGCCCACGCGCTGCCTTCTTCGTCGAAGAACGACCAGCGCTCTGGCGGCGTGCCTTTTTCGGCCGGCCACCAGTGATAATAATCACGATACGGGTTATCGCGCGATGAACAGGCTTGTTTAAACCATTCATGCTCGCTGCTGGAGTGGTTTACCACCAAATCCATCACCACCTTGATACCACGGGCATGAAAACCGGCCAGCAACTCCTCAAAGTCGGCCATGGTGCCAAACTCATCCATAATGTCCCGATAATCAGAAATATCGTAGCCATTATCGTTGTTGGGCGATTTATAAATCGGGTTTAACCAGACTATGTCCACCCCCAGCGAAGCGATGTAATCAAGGCGCTTAATAATGCCCTGCAGATCGCCCACCCCATCACCGTTGGAGTCCTGAAAACTGCGGGGATAAATCTGATAAACAACGCCCTCTTTCCACCACTGGCGGTTCATCTGTTTTAGTTGCATGACTGTTTCTCCTGATTAGCCAGGTGATCAGGTTTGGAGTTTATTCGCAGTGCCAAACCGGCACCGACCACAAATAAAATACCGGTAACTGCCAGGGCGTTACGTGGATCGCCGCCGAGCAGCGAATCATAGAAATAGCCAACCGTGAACATTTCCATAATTTGTGGCAGGCAAATCATGGCATTCAGCAGACCCATGTAAACGCCTACTCGTGCTGCCGGAGTAACGTCGGCGGCGATAATAAAAGGCACAGTCATTACAGCAGACCAACCTACACCAACCAGTGCCATACAGGCAAAGGTAAGATACAGGTCCGTGGTTAGTTGCATGGACAGATAGCCCACACCACCGATCAATAAGAACAGCGAATAGGTTTTTGCATCGCCGATTTTGGTGACTACTTTAGCGATGAACAGCGCCATGATGAGGGTGGTTACATTCATAATGGTAAAGGCCATTCCCACCTGCGCAGTCCCCTCTGCAAAACCAGGGCTATCCGGATTAGGGGCATCGTAAACGTGACGGGCAATCGACAGTGCCAGGTACTGCCACATCAATGGTAAACCAAACCAGGTAACCAGCTTCACCCACCATACCGCGCGCAACGACTTGGGCATATCCACCAGCGCACTCCACAGTTCGGTAAACACATGACCAATACTTGTGTGCTCCCGCTTGGCGTGAAATGCCTCCATATCTTCAGGCGGGTATTCGTTTGTTTTTACGAATGACCAGGCGGTAGAAATCAGGATCACTACTACACCAATAGAAAAAGAATATTTCACTATTTCCGGAATTTGCTTACCATCGGTTTCGGCTGAAACGCCGACCGAGATCATAATCAGCGGCATTAGTCCGGCCAGCATCTGACCGGCTGCAACCATAAACGACTGTAGCGCGTAGCCCTTAGGTCGTTGCTGATGATTAAGCTGATCACCCACTACTGCACGGTAGGGCTCCATGGCTGTATTCATGGCTGCATCGAGGATCCAGAATAATCCTACTACCATCCATAACTCAGGCACATAAGGCATAAACATCACGGCAATCGAGCCAACCAGCGCACCAATCATAAAGAACGGTTTACGGCGACCAAAGCGGGTCCAGGTACCATCACTGATGGCTCCGATAAGCGGTTGGATGAGTAACCCCGTTACCGGACCAGCCAGCCACAGAATAGGCAGTTCGTGCTCTGCCGCTCCGTGGTAGCGGAAAATCGGACTCAGGTTAGCCTGTTGCAAACCAAAGCCGTACTGGATACCAAAAAAGCCAAAGCACATGTTCCATATCTGCCAAAAGCTTAAGTTCGGTTTTAGTGAATCTTTCATAGCAAGATCTCTGTTTGTAGTAAATGTTAGCGTAACAAACATGCTCCTGATTCTCACAAACTCGAAACATAAACATGTAACACGCTGAAACTAGTGCAAGGTTTAATGTTGTGCGCGACTATTAACAGTCTTTCCGCGCAACATAAAACACACAAAAAATTAACTTTGCAATCCGAATCTTAAACGATTAAGAAGATTACGCAAGTTTTCTCCTCACTTTCTTAAAGTTAAGTGTGTAAATAATTATCCTGCAAAAAAAATATTAAAAAAGTGTTAAGCATTCAAACTTGCCATTTCAAACGTTTGTCATATCAACAAAATAGAATTAGCAGTAATCAATTATAGCGGGAAAGTCTTTCGATGAGCTCAGCGATTTCCAGACAATTATTTTACTGGCTGACCGTCACTTTTATT
>JAYZXK010000271.1:0-3806 GCA_036141415.1 Pseudomonadota bacterium | reverse complement strand
TATTGAGGATGCCTTTTCCTACTGCGTGCAGTAAGTGAGTTTTACCTAAACCGGTACCGCCATAAATAAACAGCGGGTTATATGAGCCGCCCGGATTATTAGCTACCTGGCTCGCCGCTGCTCTGGCTAACTGGTTAGACTTACCCTCTACAAAGTTATCAAACTGATAAGTGGGATTGATATTGCTCTTGTGACTCACCCCTTCCGGAATAGGGATGACCTTGTTTACCGTCTGCCCTGCCGATGATGGTGGATTAACCCTGGCACTTACCGGCGCCGGTGCAGCTGACGGACTTTGCATTGATGCATTGTTGCCATTAGTGAAAGCGTTTGATTGTTGAGGAGGCTGACTGTAATTATCAACAGATGCAGAAAACGACGATCCCCTTGCCGATCCGCGGATCGGATCGCTGTCGGTGGCACTTGGCGCCGGATTAGACGCAGCCGGCGCAGCACGACGTTGAACCACCTCGAAACGCAGCTGTGGCGCCTGTTGGCCGCCGCTGAACTCAACAAATAACTGATTGATCTTGTCGCGGTATTTTTCTCGAACCCAGTCCAGAATAAACCGATTCGGAGCATAAAGCGTTACAGCATCCTGATTTTGTTCTGATGTTAGTGGTCTTATCCACATAACAAACTGCTGTGTAGGGAGTTCCTGACGCAAACGCTCCAGGCACTGATTCCATAAAGACATATTATTATTATGCTCCGTTCTGGCTCTAGGCCTTATTTTTATTGTTATTATCGTTATTTAATGTTGTGTGTAAATGCTGCGGGTCGCATCGACTAACAAACAGGTGAATTGTGAGTAAACTGATGAAGTCACGCTGATCGATTAACTAGCTTGTGGATTATCTTACTTATTCGATCCAAAGTAAATCCGGATCAGCAAAAAACCCCAGCGAAAAACATTTAATTTTATGTTTATTAAAGAAAAATCTTTAAAGTACGATCAGATCGCACAGGTGTGATCGAGGATCCTGTATAGGCGATCAGTAGCCGATCATGTGCTTGACAAGACATTTATTTGGTGGATCGACGGTAAAACTGTGGATAAATTGTATTGACAAAAATAATTATTCACAGTCCGCGTAATTTCTTTTCGTGATACGGCAACAAAAATAGGATTATTAAGTGGTTTAACGGGCTTTTCCATTGACAATGGCCCCGGAGATCTCTAGAATTCAGCGTCCTTTTGTAGCACGCCTATTATTTGGGCAGTTACAATAAGTATGTTTAACCACGTAAAAGTGAGACTTTGGTCATGAAAAGAACGTTTCAACCGAGTAACCTAAAGCGTAAACGCTCTCACGGTTTCCGTGCTCGTATGGCGACTAAAAACGGTCGTAAAGTACTAGCCGCTCGCCGTGCAAAGGGTCGTGCTCGCCTTTCTGCTTAATGGTATTTACCAAAAGTGGGCGAAAACCAGTTTTCCCGGGAGTTAAGGCTTCTTACTCCCTCCCACTTTACCTATGTTTTCGATAAAGCAATTCCTGCAGTATCACCGTGTTTTACGGTTCTAGCCAGACATAATCAGTTAACTCATCCTCGTATTGGCATCACTTTAGCCAAAAAACGTATTCGCAAAGCTAATCAGCGCAATCGCATTAAACGTTTAATTCGCGAGAGCTTTCGTCATCGCGCGCAGCAACTCCCCGGAATCGATATTATTGTGGTCGGCAAAACCGGCGCCGATGCATTGTCGAATGAAGAAGTCTTTGTCACGTTGGAAAAGTTATGGAAAAAGCTCGAAAAGCGCTGCACTACGGGCTAATCGCGCTGCCGCTGGGACTCATTTACTTTTACCGGTTATTTATTTCGCCGGTGCTTGGACAGCGTTGTCGCTTTCACCCAAGCTGCTCAGTTTATGCCTTAAATGCATTTAAATCGCACGGATTGTTAATTGGCGGTTGGTTATCTATCAAACGCATATTAAAATGCCACCCTTTGCACTCTGGCGGATACGATCCGGTACCCGAAAACAAACAAGACAATAAACACTCAAATTAAAAGAGACCAGTATGGAATCGCAACGAAGTATTCTGATTATTGCCATCGCATTTATCAGCTTTTTACTCTGGCAAAAGTGGCATGAGGCCTACGGACCGCAGCCAGTTCAACCAGTAACCCAGCAAGCGGCAGACAGTGTACCGGCCGGTGTACCCTCAGCTTCATCAGTCCCTGCCAGTAATGGCACTGACGAAGATGTACCTGTTGCAGCGAGTGAATCATTGCCACAGGCAACAGCCAGCAACAATACTAAGCAAACGATTTCAGTAGTTACCGATACACTGAATCTGACAATTAGTCTGGTAGGTGGTGATGTTATTCACGCCGACCTGGTTAAGTTTCCGGTTACTCAGGGCTCAGACGAACCCTACAGCTTACTACGCGCCGGTAACGGATTGTATGTTGCGCAAAGCGGACTGGTAGGTGCAAATGGCCCCGATGGCAGCTCACAAGGCAGACCGTTATATCAGGCACAAGCGGATTCATACGAGTTAAACGGTGACACACTGAGTGTGCCGCTTACCTGGTCGAGCAATGACGGGATCAGCATTACTAAAACCTTCACATTCACCCGTGGACACAACGATGTGGATGTGAGCTATGCGATTACCAATAATTCTGGTCAGACTGCTCAGTTCCAACAATATGCTCAGCTTAAGCAAACCACCGCTGAACAGGAAGGCGGTAACATGTTTATGCCGACCTATCGCGGCGCCGCTTATGGTACAGTCGACGATCGTTATAACAAATACACGTTTGACGATATCGAGGATGATCCTCTGCGTATCACCACCACGGGTGGTTGGGTAAGTATGCTGGAGCACTACTTTATTTCGGCCTGGGTACCCTCTCAAACCGAAACCAATTCGCTGTACAGTCGTATGGTGGCAAATCAGTACGCGATTGTTGGCTACACCGGCGAACCGACATCAGTAGAAACCGGACAAGCCATTGAGTTAAACAGCACGCTGTACCTGGGACCCAAGGATCAGGATAAACTGGCTATGCTGGCAAAAGGCCTGGATCTGACCGTAGATTACGGCATCTTATGGTGGATATCACAGCCATTATTTACCCTGCTTAAGTTCCTGCATAGCCTGGTAGGTAACTGGGGGATAGCTATTATCCTGATTACCATTATTGTCAAAGGCGCCATGTACTGGCTGACCAAGAAGCAATACGAGTCAATGGCCAAGATGCGTAATCTGGCGCCTAAGATGCAGCAACTAAAAGACCGTTATGGCGACGACCGTCAAAAGATGTCACAAGCCATGATGGAGCTGTACAAGAAGGAAAAAGTTAACCCTATGGGTGGCTGCTTCCCACTGTTACTGCAGATGCCTATCTTCCTGGCGCTGTACTGGGTACTGCTGGAAAGTGTGGAATTACGCCATGCTGACTTTATTCTGTGGATTACCGACTTGTCGGTGATGGACCCTTACTTTGTACTGCCGATATTAACTGGTGCCAGCATGTGGATGCTGCAGAAGCTGCAACCCACTACCATGACCGACCCAATGCAACAAAAGATCATGCAGTGGATGCCGGTTGCCATGAGTGTATTCTTTATCTGGTTCCCGGCCGGTCTGGTACTCTACTGGTTTATCAGTAACGTGATTACCCTGGTCCAGGCGAAAATGATTTACGCCTCCATGGAAAAACGTGGCATTAAGTAAATAATTATTCCCAATAAACTACTTAAAGCCCGCATTCATGCGGGCTTTTGTTAACAGGAGAGCAGCCACTATGCCTTCATTTGATATTGTGTCAGAAATAAACATGGAAGAAGTCCG
>JAYZXK010000270.1:0-2866 GCA_036141415.1 Pseudomonadota bacterium | reverse complement strand
CTCCAGCAATGCCTTGGCGACCATTACATTAAGCTCGATGTCTTCAACCAGCAGAATATTAAGTCCGGTTACCTGTAACTGTGCCACCTGCATCGGACGGCTGGAAACCTGTAACGGCAACTCAACGATAAAGCGGGTGCCTTTGCCCTGCTCGCTCTCAACCCGGATATCACCGTGCATTAAATCAACCATCTGCTTACAAATTGCCAGCCCGATCCCGGTACCGGTAGCTGATTGATGGTCGGGATGATCCACCTGATAGTACATAGCAAAGATCTTATCGATTTCACTGTCCGGGATCCCCACGCCGGTATCTTCAATAACGTAAGTTACCAGCGAGATATCGTTATCCGGACGGGTTGCCGATACGGTGAGCGACACGTGCCCTTTCTGGGTGAACTTGACGGCATTGAACAGGATGTTCCACAGGATCTGACGTAATCGCGTACCGTCTACTTCCACCTGCTTAGGTAACGGTTCAACAATATTGGTGATCAGCTCCAGCGATTTGTCTTTTGCCAGTAAACGAATAATCGAGCTCAGCTCGTCGGTGAAGTCGCGCAGTGATACGGTTTTAAGCGAAAGCTCCAGCTTATCGCGATCCAGTTTATCCAGGTCGATAATGTCGTTAAAAATATTGCCCAGGGTAATCGCACTGGCATAAATCGTACTCACCCAGCTCCATTGCTCTTCGTTAAGCTCGGTATCACGCAGCATGCGGCTTAACCCTACAATGCCGTTAAGCGGTGTACGCAGTTCGTGGCTGATGGTGGCTATAAAGCGGGTTTTGTCGGTACTGGCTTTAGCTGCCGCGCTTTCCGCCTGTTTACGCTCGGTCATATCACGGCCAAAGGCAAGCAACCCTAAGCGGTTACCATCCTGATCGAAAAACGGCACCTTGCGCATTTCAAAGTAACGGCGGCGACCATCGGCAAACCGTAGCCACAGTTCCTCGGTAATACTGGCATTGGCTTCCAGTACTTCATGATCACTGGCCACTACCTGACGGGCCAAATCTTCCTCATACACATCATGCGGCGTTAAACCAAGCAACTCTTTCTCAGTTTTGCCGGTCATCTGTTCGGCAACCCGGTTGCATCCGGCAAAGCGCCCTTCTTCGTTACGGTAATAGATCAGATCTGGCGAGGCATCAATGATAGAACGCAATAAGGTGGATAAGCGCCGGGCCTGGGATTCTTTCTCCGACTTATCCTGGATTTCTTTTTCCAGCTCTTTAAACACCGTTTCCCGTTCTTCCTGAGCATGTTTACGTTGTTCTATTTCATGGTTGAGCTGACGAATATTGTTTTGCAGTTCGCGGTTGAGAAACACATCCTCTTCACGCAGGTGTTCCAACTGGCTGACCACTTCTTTTAAATTGGTTCGCGAATGTTCCAGTTGCTTTACCAGTTCACTGAAGAAATACAACACCCAGGGCGCCGACAGCATGGTAAGGATAACGGCACTGATAAAGTCATCAGGCTGCACGTCACTACCCAGGCTCACGCGGATGACGTACGAGCCGCCCACCGTAAATGCCAGCGTTAATACGACAAACAATACACTTAGCTTAATAGTGCCAAAGCGCTCTACAAACTGCGCAAAACGTATCGCCCAGGAATCATTCGGAGTTTCTTGATGCATAACTGAAATACTTCGTTGTTTAGTGCCGCTATCCTAGCAGGTCTTAGCGACATTCGCATAGATTACTGCGCTGTGAAAAGTGGTTAATGGCAACCTGCTTAGCAGGTTACCTTTATTCCGCTGCAATAATTGTCTTTGCAACACTGGGCTTTTGCGGTAATTATTGGTTTAATGGAACTCTAGCCTGCCTTTATAATAGGTTCAATCTAACCGCACTGTGGACATTTCCTGGTAAGACTGTTGCGGTAGCCTTGTTCACTGCTGTCTATAAAGCAGCCGGATTAATTTAAAATAAACATTCAGCATTGCTAGCAAAAACTGGGTAAATACCCAAATAATGCGACTTTTTATGCAACTTAAGTTGTAGGCATATAAGCCGGATAATGGTTTTCCAGCTTCAATCGAGTATTTTCTTTCGATTTTTTTTGCGTCCAAGAACAAAGCTAAGCTATTGATATTAAAAAACAACAAAGATTGTATACGATTTCATAAAACCCGGCTCACACATTCCGATTGATTTTAGGAATCAATATCGGTATTTTGTACGGCCCGCTTGGCAATAGTGCATAAAAATGCGGTACATGACTGGTATCCACTAATAATAATTAACGACAAACCGGCGCAGACTGATTTTTCTATATTTTTCAGTTTATTACGCGTTGTTACGCCGTTGCAAAGCCACTTCTGGCCAAAAATGCAGCGCATACCTTGCCCAGTCTAAGGTTTAAGGAGTTAAGAGAATGAGTTTATATAATCCCAACGATTCACGGGATAACTGTGGATTTGGTTTGATTGCCCATATAGAAGGTGAGGCCAGCCATAAGCTGGTGACTACTGCTATTGAAGGGCTTGACCGCATGCAACATCGTGGCGGCATTGCCGCAGACGGCAAAACCGGTGACGGTTGTGGTCTGCTATTGAAAAAGCCCGATGCCTTCTTCCACATGATTGCAGAACAGCATGGCTGGAAGCTCAGCAAGAAATATGCTGTGGGAATGATTTTCCTTAATCAGGACGAAACACTGGCGCAAGCTGCGCGGGAAGTCGTTAATGAAGAGCTGCAAAAAGAAACCCTGGATGTGGTGGGCTGGCGTGAAGTGCCGGTTAATCACGACGTGCTGGGTGAACTGGCGTTAACCGGTGTACCACAAATCGAACAGGTATTTGTTAACGCGCCGGCGGGTTGGCGTAAACGCGATCTTGAACGCCGTTTATTTATGGT
>JAYZXK010000269.1:0-4140 GCA_036141415.1 Pseudomonadota bacterium | reverse complement strand
TCTTCAGCGATTGCCTGACCAATCCCTCTGGCTGCGCCGGTCACCAATGCTATTTTGTTAGTTAAACGCATCCTTGCCTCCTGTAAAAATTAGCTATTAATCCGAATACGACTCCGTCTGGTAATGCTGCTTTACCTTATCGATAAACTGTTGCCAGGTTTGATTGGGCTGCCATATGGCCAGCATATCTTCCCGTGCCACGGCTTCATCTTCCTGCAGTCGGATAACACGATATAAATAGGTAAATACCGCGCCCCGCCAGTTTAACTTGCAATGAGTTAACGTCACGCCTTGTTGGGCCGGGCGTTCCATAAACGCCACGTAATCAACAAAATTGGCCACCTTTGGGTTTTCCCATTCCACCTGAATATTGTGGTAATCCATGCCCAAATCGCTGACCAGGGTTTGTTCCTCATCCCTGTCCCCGGGGATAAGATCAATTACCCGGGAGACTCCCAGGGATTTAAAGGTTTCAAAATGAGCAGCATCAGGTAAGCCGGAGCTCATCATCTGTGGCGTATTGACCTGATAATTTTTAAGGCTGGCCAGTGATTGTTCGTCTGCGCCGACGGCAAATGCCATAAAGCCGGCCAACCCTAACAGCCATGCACGGATTGTCCTGCCTGTTCTATTCCTGTCTTTATTCATTGCCTGTTCCTTATTACAGCAAACCTGCTGCTATCCAATGCCAGTATAAAGAACACCCGGTAAACTGCAATCAACCTGCCTGGCGCTTAACTGCCCACCACCTCAGCCTGACGGGCACGGCGAGCCAGCACTGTGGCCATAAGCGCGATCACGGCCGCACTGATACCCAGCACAGCATAGCCGCACCAGACGGTGAAAACAGAAAACCAGTTGGCCGCAATACTGGCTCCGAAAGCCGGTAACACAGCACCTGAATAAGAAATGATATACACGGTCGATAAAAGACCCGCCCGATAATGTTGTGGTTCATCCTGCAGCAGTAACTTAATACACGCGGTGGACGCGAGCCCCTGAGCAATACCTACCGACAAACTGGCCACGATAAATAACACCAGTCCGCCCTGTCGCAACGCCAGGGTAATACTCATTACCGCCACGCAAAACAGCGCCATACCATACTGCACTGCCCGACGCGGCGATAACCGACCGGATAAATAGCTGCCAAACGGCGTAAGGCCCATAATCGATGAAAAGGCAATCGCGGCTACAATAGCACTATCCATAGCCAGTTGCTCTGCCACTATCGACGGCCCAAAGGCCTGATAAAAGCCCCCGGCCGACCAGGTGGAAATGACTACCCCGGCAGTGGCGACAAAAATAAACGTTTTACCTGTGGGAAGGTGCAGACTTGGCCGCAAAGATGCCAGCGCCCCGGCCTGACGGTTAATGGTTTCCCGGCAATTAAACAGCAATACCAGGCACACCAGCAGCAGCGTTAACACCAGGGCAAAAATGGTGATTTTGGGGTACGGCCCCCAGGTTACCAGGGCACCACTGCTAATCGCTCCCAGTGGGATCCCCACCATTGGTGAAGTACTGGCAACCGCTGCCACCAGCCACTTTGGCTGATGTTCCCCGGCATCCACGGCATACGCGCCAATACTGCTGGTTGCCACGCCACAGGCAAAGCCTTGTAACAGGCGGGCGGCAAACAACAGGGTTACGTCGGTCATCAGCATCAGCAATATGCACGACAGCGCGCAACAGCCAATGGCAATGTGTGCCATGGGCTTGCGGCCGATATGATTGGATAAACGGCCAAACATCAGTAATGCCACAGCAGCAGAAATGAAATAGGCCAGTGAGACCACACCGAGATCGGCATTGGTTAAGCCATTTTCCACACGGTAGAGGTTAAATAGGGAAATAGGCGTACCGGAAGTCATAAACACCAGTACAAAAGCACACGACGCGACCCAGAAAGTGGCGTTGGATTGAAGTTTCAAAATAATCAGCTCCGCGGAGACGGTGGTTTAATACCAATCCGTATAGGGGTTTACACTCTCAGAGTGATCCCTGAGGGCTAGTCGAAAACGACTTAGATCACGACGCGTTCTCTGTGGCATAGTTATTCTATGTCCAGAGGACGTAACACAGATATAAGTCGTTTTGGCCACTCCCTTCGGGCAATTCCCTGAGGGCGAGCTACCAGGCTTTCTGGCGTTGTTACGCTTGCTTGATTTGGAACCACCAAACCTGTGCAACCAAGCCTAGCCACAAAACCTGCCAGTCTTGCTGAGAGGGTAAACTCCTATGCGAATTGGTATAACAAAAAAGATTGCACCTACACTAATGTAATCACTACCTCAGTCTGTGATGACTGAAAAAGTGCAGCGTAGTTACCGGTGAACCTGCCCAGATTAACCAACCCATCGGCATAACCAGAGGATTTTTTGAACAACGCCAGATTTCCCCAGGGCGCATAATAAGTAATGTCACCGGCGCTGGCTTTATGGCCGGCGGGCGCATCACAGGTATCCAGAGGCTTATCCAGCTAAGCAATTTTTTCTATGCCGGCGTAATCCTTAAGGGTCAGGGTTAGCGGTAAACGGGCAGCGAAATCCTCTGCCGCTACGGAGTCGTTCAGCTCAGCGCTGCAGGTTTTATTGCCGGTGGTGAAAGTGATCTGCATAAATATCCCTTACTGACAGTGATCTTGTCAGATTAAAACTTACTATTAGCTATACATACTATTTTTTCTGACTCGCCGTCAAAAAAACAGGCAAATACTGCAAATTTATTGCACATTCATCCGAACAAAAGGATTTATTTATACTACCCGGTAAAACATAGGGTAAACTTGTCTCATACAACACCTGTTACAAAACAGAAGGAAAACTCATGATCACTGACAATCAACTTGCAGTGGTATCCAGAACACGTCTGGCAGCTCAAATCGATAAACGCACTGCCGGTAAAGCAATGCTCGATACTGCGATTGAAGGGCTTTCTTTTTACCGCCAGAACGAGGCAGCCTCGTCCTGTTCGCTGTGTGTTGTGGAACCAAGTATTGCGATGGTTGTGCAGGGCATGAAAAGCATGACCCTGGGTGACGACACTTTTCAGTACGACAAAAACCGCTTTCTGATCACTTCGTTAGACTTACCGGCCCGGATGCAGGTGCTGGAAGCAAACAAAGAAACCCCTTATCTGGGATTGGTGATCAAGTTTGATCTGGCGGTGATGAGTGAACTGATCCTACAGGCGCCTTACGTTAAGCCAACCGAAAGCTTATCGGATAAAGGCATGGTGCTGGGGCACACTACTCCAGAGCTGTATAACGCCTGCGAACGTCTGGTAAATCTGCTTGACGAGCCAGACTCAATCCCGGTATTGGCCCCGCTGATTAAGCGGGAAATTTTCTGGCGCGTGCTCACCAGCGAACAAGGCGCCAGACTCCGTCAGGTGGTATCGGCTGGCAGCCAGGGGCTGCGCGTGGCCAAAGCCATCGAATGGCTCAAAGCCAATTACGATAAAGCCCACAGTGTTGAATCGCTGGCCGACATGGCGCAAATGAGTAAATCTACCTTTCATCATCATTTCCGTCAGCTGACCTCCATGAGCCCGCTGCAATATCAAAAACGGTTGCGCCTGTTAGAAGCCCGTCGTCTGATGCTCGGTGAAGACATGGATGCCTCAACCGCCGCTTACCAGGTGGGATATGAAAGTCCGTCACAGTTCTCCCGTGAATACTCCCGTTTATTTGGTGCATCCCCAAAACGTGACATCGAAAATCAGTGGCAGAAAATGGGCGGTAAAGCGTCAGCTACACTGCTGATGGGGTTAGAGCACTAACCGACAGTTTTACGGGCACAAAAAAGGCGCTACCCGCATCCCGGTCAGCGCCTTTTTGTTGTGGTTCAGATAGTAGATGAGTCAATCACATAGCGGTAGCGAGCGGTTTTATTGACCACACTCTCCCACGCTTTATTCACATCGCTGGCCGGGATCACCTGGATCTCAGGGCGAATATTATGTTCAACACAGTAGTCTACTATCTCCTGGGTTTCCTGCATATCGCCAATCAGTGACGCATTAAAGTTAACCTGTGACGACGACAACGCCAACGCATTAACCGATACGGTAAAGCCATTGGGCATCCCCACCTGGGTGTAAGTACCAAAGGGTTTTACTACCGCTGCATAAGCCGCA
>JAYZXK010000268.1:0-11432 GCA_036141415.1 Pseudomonadota bacterium | reverse complement strand
TTAAGGTCGCCAAACACGGTAACCGCAGCGTATCGAGCAAGTCCGGCTCGGCTGACTTCTTCCGTGAATGCGGTATCAAGCTTGATATCACACCTGAGGTAGCACGCAAGAGCCTGGATGAGGTGAATTTCTGCTTCCTGTTTGCGCCGGTTTATCATGCCGGTATGCGCTTTGCGGCGCCGGTGCGTGCAGAAATGAAAACCCGCACATTGTTTAACATTCTGGGCCCGCTGGCCAACCCGGCCGGCCCGACGTTTGGCGTGTATGGCGTTTATACCCCGGAGTTACTGGATATCTACGCGCAAACCCTTACGCTGATGGGGCAACGCAAAGCGTTAATTGTCCACGGTGACGGACTGGATGAGCTATCATTACACGGTCCCACTCAGGTAGTAGAAATCGACCATGGCAGCACAACCCACTATACGGTTACGGCTGCCGACTTTGGCCTCAACCATGCGCCTATCAGCGCTATTGCCGGTGGTGAGCCGGTTGAAAACCGCCAGCTGATTGAAGCCGCCCTGCGCGGTGAAGGTGAACAGGCCCATCGTGAAGCTATCGCAATGAATGCCGGCGCACTGCTAAAAATCAGTGGACACGCCAATACCTTTAAAGATGGCGCAGAGCAGGCGCTCAATGCTATGGCGAACGCCGCACCCATCAATTTAATCAGACAAGTCGCTGAACACAGCCAACTGGAAGAAAATGCATGAGCAACGTCCTCGAGAAAATAGTTGAAGACAAACGTGTCGAAATTGAAGCACGCATGGCCGAGACGCCTCTTGAGCAAATAAAGCAGGGGTTAACGCCATCAACCAAAAGCCTGTTTGATGCCCTGAATGCCCCGAATGCCGGGTATATCTTAGAGTGTAAAAAAGCCTCCCCTTCAAAAGGGCTGATCCGTGAAAAGTTCGATCTGGATGAAATCCTCGCGGCTTATACTCCTTATGCGGCAGGTATTTCGGTTCTGACAGATGAGAAATACTTTCAGGGCAAGTTTGAATATTTAGCCTATGTGACCGAACGCGTGAGCCAGCCGGTGCTCAACAAAGACTTCTTTGTTTGTGAGTATCAGGTGTATCTGGCCCGCTATTACAATGCTGATGCCATATTATTAATGCTGTCAGTCCTTAATGATGAAACCTACCAACAGCTTGCAGCGGTGGCCGACTCGCTTGGTCTGGATATTCTTACCGAGGTCAGCAATGAAGAAGAGATGCATCGTGCAATTGCGTTAAAAGCCAAAATTATTGGTATTAACAACCGCGACCTGCGCGACCTGTCTACTGATTTGGCGACGACTGAAAAACTGGTCCCGATGCTAAAAGATGCTACCCATGAACATGTGGTGATCAGCGAGTCCGGCATTTATACCCATCAGGACGTGTTGCGTCTGGCGCCGCTGTGTCAGGGCTTCCTGGTAGGCAGCGCCTTAATGGCACAGCAGGACCTGCCACAGGCCGTCAAACAACTGGTTTACGGTACGGTTAAAGTCTGCGGCATGACCCAACCGGAACAGGTACGTCATGCCTTTGCAAGCGGTGCCAGTTATTGCGGATTAATTTTTGCTGCTCACTCCAAACGCTGCGTATCGCCTGATCAGGCACGCGACATCGTCGCTGCTACTCCTGCTAATTACGTTGGTGTGTTTGTCAATCAGCCCCTTGAGATGGTACTTGAAATCGCTAACGAGCTTGGCCTTAAAGCCGTGCAGCTGCATGGTGATGAAGACACCATGTACCGCCAGCATTTACGGGCAAACCTGCCCGAGGGCTGCGAAATCTGGCAGGCCATTGGCGTTGCCGGTGAGTTACCTTACCTGACTCATGCGTTGCTGGATGACGAAACACTGGATAAAGTACTGCTGGATTGTCAGGTTGGCAAACAAACCGGTGGTACCGGCCAGCAATTTGACTGGTCAGTGATCCACAATGAGCTCGAACTCGAAAAACTAGTCATAGCAGGTGGTATCAATCCACAGAATATTGCTGCTGCCCAGGCAACCGGCGTTGCCATTGTTGATGTAAACTCGGGGGTAGAAGACAGCCCGGGCAACAAATCTGCGCAGCAGGTCAGCGAACTCTTTACTATTTGTCGCCAGTATTAAGCGGCCGATATATTCAACAGGACATTTCATGAATCAATTAGATACAAAATTTGGGGAATACGGCGGCATGTATGTGCCTGAGCTGCTTATCCCAGCGCTGGATCAGCTTGAACAAGCGTTCCTGGATGCGAAAGACGATCCGGAATTTAATGCGGAGTTTATGTCACTTTTAAAAGATTACGCGGGACGCCCAACGTCCATGTTCCTGACCCGTAACCTGGTGTCTAACCCTAACGTTAAACTGTATTTAAAGCGTGAAGATTTACTTCACGGCGGCGCGCATAAAACCAATCAGGTATTGGGTCAGGCGCTACTCACCAAACGCATGGGTAAAACCGAAGTTATCGCCGAAACCGGGGCTGGACAGCACGGCGTAGCAACTGCGCTGGCGTGTGCGTTACTGGGCCTGAAAGCGCGTATTTACATGGGCGCGAAAGATGTTGAGCGACAATCGCCTAACGTATTCAGAATGCGCTTAATGGGCGCTGAGGTTATCCCGGTGGATTCTGGTTCAGGCACCTTAAAAGACGCGGTAAACGAAGCGCTGCGTGACTGGTCTGCCAATTACGACAAAGCTCATTACCTGCTCGGCACGGCTGCAGGCCCTCACCCGTTCCCAACCATTGTACGCGAATATCACCGTATGATTGGTGAAGAGACCCGTGCGCAGATCCTCGAGAAAGAAGGTCGTCTGCCAGACGCTGTCGTGGCGTGCGTAGGCGGCGGCTCCAATGCAATTGGCATGTTTGCTGACTTTATCGATGAGCCATCTGTTCGCTTAGTTGGTGTAGAACCGGCCGGTAAAGGGGTTCATACCAAAGAGCATGGCGCCGCTATTGGCAAAGGCACCAAAGGCATACTGCACGGTGCCTACACCTATATTATGCAAAACCCGGATGGCCAGATTGAAGAAAGCTACTCGGTATCAGCCGGTCTGGATTATCCGGCGGTAGGCCCACAGCATGCACATCTGGCCGATATCGGCCGCGCTGAATATGTGTCGGTCACCGACGAAGAAGCGCTGAACGCCTTCCAGCTACTGGCCCGTAAAGAAGGTATTATTCCGGCTCTTGAGTCCTCTCATGCACTGGCCTACGCCTTAAACATGGCTGATGAAGCCGAAGAAGAAACCGTCATTGTGGTGAACCTGTCTGGCCGGGGCGACAAAGACCTGGGTCACGTAATCAGTATTTTAGGAGATCAGGTCAATGGATAGATATGCAGCCATGTTTGGCCGTTTAAGCGAGCAAAACGCCGGGGCGTTTGTGCCATTTGTGATGGTCGGCGATCCAGACCTTGAAACTTCCGAGCAAATCATCACCCAGCTGATTGAAAGCGGCGCCGATGCATTAGAACTGGGGATCCCGTTTTCTGATCCGGTAGCCGACGGTCCGACCATTCAAAAAGCCAGTATTCGAGCGCTGGAAAGCGGCGTTACCCCCACTGCGTGTTTTGAATTACTCAAGCGCATTCGGGCTAAGTACCCGGATGTACCCATTGGTTTATTGCTCTACAGTAACCTGGTACTGGCCAAAGGCGTGGATGGCTTTTATGCACAAGCCGCCGATGCCGGTGTGGACTCGATACTGATTGCTGACGTGCCTATTCGTGAAGCCAAGCGCTTTATCGATACGGCAAACGCCAACGGCATCAAGCAAATTCTTATCGCGCCACCAAACGCCACCGACGCCACTTTTAAGGCTATTGGTGACTTATCAGCTGGCTATACTTATTTGCTGGGCCGGGCTGGCGTTACCGGAGCAGAAACCGCAGCGACAATGCCCGCTGCGTCATTAATAGAGCGTCTAACCGCCGTTAACGCTGCGCCGCCCCTGCTCGGTTTTGGGATCTCAAACCCTGAACAGGTAAAACACGCCATTGAAAGCGGTGCTGCCGGAGCAATTTCAGGCTCGGCAACCGTTAACATCATTGCGCAAAACCTCGATGACGTGCCGGCCATGCTGGCTGCACTCGGTGAGTTTGTGACAGAAATGAAAGCCGCTACAGGGAAGTAAGCCATGTATTATATGATTTGTGCCACCGACAAGCCGGATACCCTGGCCGAGCGCTTAGCCGCTCGCCCGGCGCATCTGGCTCGCCTGAATGAACTAAAAGATAACGGCCGTCTGCTGATAGCCGGACCTTTTCCGGCCATCGACAGTGAAGATCCGGGCAATGCCGGTTTCACCGGCTCACTGGTAGTTGCCGAATTTGCCAGCCTGGAAGACGCTCAGGCCTGGGCAGATGCCGACCCGTATATCGATGCCGGGGTTTATCAGGACGTTATCGTTAAACCCTACAAGAAAGTATTACCTTAATATTCCTCTCTGTTGCGCAAAGCAAGCACAGGCTTTGCGCTCTTCTCCCCTGGTGGTACTATGAGTACAGTAGCCCGACTTTAAGTTGTGCCCTGGCGCTCGGGATGAGCCGCAGCACAATTCAGACAATATTCAGCCTGACCGGGTTATCCTGCTGATAATAACTAGTGATTGGGTAGTACCCAACGAGTGGAGTGACATGTTCAAAAGCGTTGTTACCGGTGTATTGCTTGTGATGCTGACCCTCTGTGCTCCTGGCGCAATGGCCCAGCAAGACAAACAAAAACCTGTGAAAAATTCAACTCAGGCGGCACAACAGGCCAAACGTCATGTTGAGGGGCGGGTGTTGAAAGTCGATCCTCAAAAAAGCTCCTACCGGGTAAAAATGCTAAAAAAATCAGGCAGGGTGGTCTCGCTCGATGTCGACAAACGGTCTGGTAAGGTTAAACCCAGCAAGCGCAAGGATGATAATTAGTGAGAATATTAGTCGCAGAAGACGATAGCCGTCTACTGATGCAGTTAGATAGTTTGTTCCAGCAACAAGGATTTAGCGTTGATTTAGCCGATGATGGTGAAAAAGCGCTATTCCAGCTAAAAGAAGTCAATTACGATTTGGCCGTTATAGATATTGGCCTGCCTAAACTCGACGGATTCGACGTTATTCGTCAGGCTCGTGGCAGCGATGTCAGCACCCCGGTGCTGATCCTTACCGCCCGCGACCGCTGGCAGGAAAAGGTAGAAGGCCTGGATGCGGGTGCCGACGATTACCTGACCAAGCCCTTCCATAACGAAGAATTACTTGCCCGGGTCAAAGCCCTCATTCGCAGAGCTTCCGGCCAGGCCAGCTCGACCATTGAATTTGGTCCGGTGGTACTGGATATGCAGGCCAAAGAGATCCGCGTGAATGCCCGCGCTCTGGATCTTACCGCCTATGAATACAAAGTAATGGA
Source organism: Pseudomonadota bacterium (assembly GCA_036141415.1). Classification (GTDB taxonomy): domain Bacteria; phylum Pseudomonadota; class Gammaproteobacteria; order Enterobacterales; family Alteromonadaceae; genus Alteromonas. The sequence goes on along the minus strand of JAYZXK010000268.1, from coordinate 6,057 downwards.
GTACCTTATGCTCCACCCTCAGAAAGTAATTTCTAAAACCGAACTCACCGAGCATATTTACGATCAGGACTTCGATCTCGACAGTAATGTGATAGAAGTCTTTGTTGGTCGCTTACGACGCAAACTCGATCCTGAAGGCACACTCAAGCCTATCGAAACGCTCAGAGGCAGAGGCTACCGAATCAGCCGCGAACTGGCCCAGGATGCCAGCGGCAGTTAATCGATGCCTAATCTGTCGCTGCGGCTGCGCAGTTTGCTTATTGCCATACTCGCCCTGGGCATTTTTATACCCGTTACCGTTTTAACGCTATCCAAAGCGTATACCTCCAGTTTGTTGCAGGCCAAATATAATGAACTGAAGCTGATGAACCTGGCGATGATTTCGGTATTTGAGTTTGAGGAAGGTGAGAGCCTGATGCCACAAATGCTCTACGATGAGCAGCTGAACCTGCCCGACTCCGGTTATGTGGGCGCTATTAGTGTTAATAATCAACTGGTATGGCAATCCGCTTCCAGCGTTTACACCGTTTTTGACTCACTGATGACAACACCGGCTATCGGCGACGAAGTATTTATTCCTCAGTATGCCCTGGACGACTCTGGCAGTGAGTATTTTGCCTACGCCTTTACCGCCGAATTCGATAATGGCGACCAGTACATCCCGGTCAGCTTTTACGTGTTTAACGACCGACGCGATTTTCTGTACGAACGTGATGCCTTCCTGCACTCAGTATGGCAATACCTGGGCGCGCTGGGCGCTGGCCTGCTGGTGGTACTGATTATTGGTATGAATACCCTGCTTAAGCCGGTACGCTTACTCATTGGTGAAATACAACAGGCCAGTGGCGGCATTCAGACGCGGCTAACCGAGGATTATCCACCGGAGTTTACCCCGCTCAAGCAAAGCATTAACCAGTTACTGGCCGGCGAAGCTGAACAACGGGAGCGTTATAAAAACAGTCTGGGCGATTTGGCTCACAGCCTGAAAACGCCCCTGGCGGTAGCACTTGGTACAGCGGCCCTGCCCGACTCTGCTAAAGAACCGTTGCAGCAAATTGACACATTAATTAAGCGCCAGTTAAAACGTGCGTCTGCCGGAGCGTCTGCCTGGAGCCAGGGCGAACCGGTAATGCCAGTGGTACAGCAATTAATCGCCGCACTGAATAAGGTCTATCGCGACAAAAACTTAAAACTCAGCGCCACCGGCGATGAGGGACTGTTTTTTGGTGATAAAACCGATTTAATGGAAATTCTCGGAAACCTCATGGATAACGCCTGTAAGGCAGCTCGCAATGAGGTGGTGGTTTCTGTCAGGCAACTATCTCGGCAGACAGAAGTCCACATCGATGATGACGGCCCGGGGATCCCTGTAGAGCAAGTCGAGCGACTACTTAACCGCGGGCAACGACTCGATGCCTATACCGATGGTCAGGGCATAGGGATGGCGGTGGTGACCGACTTACTGACCGCCTACGAGGGTAAGCTGACCATTAACCGCGCTACGCTCGGCGGTGCCAGCATCAAGATTACTTTGCCGGCCCCTCGCTAGCAGATTGACCATTGGCCTCGTCGAGTACCGCTTCACCGTCGCTGGAGAGTAAAATAGCCAGCCAGCGACTTTCTTCCCGTGACTCCAGCGCAATCTTCACAATCATGGTGAGTGGCACTGAAAGCAGCATGCCTACACTGCCCAATAACCAACCCCAGAAAATTAACGACAGAAACACCACCAGCGTTGAAAGTCCTAAGCCTCGGCCCATGAACCGCGGTTCCACCACATTGCCCATTACGGTGTTAATGACAACGAAACCTAACGCCACCAGCCCTGCTTCTCCGCCACCGAACTGCACCAGCGCCATTAACACTGCAGGCACCGCAGCGATAATAGAACCAATATTGGGAATATAGTTAAACAGGAAAGCCAGCACGCCCCAAAGCAGGAAATGATCAACGCCCAGAATATACAACCAGGTACCGGCAAGCAGACCCGTGACCAGGCTCACCACGGTTTTAATCGCCAGATAGCTGTTAACCGACTGAATAAAGCGGTCGATGTGGTGCATCTTCATTTGCGGATCGGAAAGCGCAATGTGCAACCGTCTTGGAATGCCCTCTGCCTCAAACAGCATGAAAATCACGGTTAATAAAATCAGAAACAGATTAGACAACACGCCGCCCATGCCGCTTAAAAAGTTGGTCACCATAGACATGGCCATCCCCGGATCGAGATATGACACAATCAAATCTTTATCCACGTGGATATTAAATCGTGCGAGCTGATTTACCACCCAGGTGAATTCACCAGAGAGCTTCTCGCGGTACTGCGGCATATTTTCGCGGAATTCTGCCAGTGATTGCCCTACTAACCCCGCCAGCATGAAACCAAATACCACAATTAACAGTATAACCAGAGTAATAGACAGCCAACGCGGGATGCGGTACCTCGACATCCACAGAATTAAAGGGCCACAGGCAATAGCGATAAAGCCGGACAAAAAGAACGGCACCATAATGGTACTGGCGGCTTTGATACCGGCCAGAATGACTATCAGGCTGGCAAAAATCAGCAAGGCTTTAGCGGTTGGCGACAGAGTTGACATAAAATTCTGGTTTCGCAGGCAAAATGTCACGCTACCAGATTTAACCCGAATTAGGTAGTCCTGGAAGCTATGGCCAGGTGTAATTAGTGTAACGGAGCGTGTATGCAAATTTTTATCACCGGCGGCACAGGGCTTATCGGCCAGCGTCTGATAGCCAGGCTGGCCACTGAACATGACATCACAGTACTCAGCCGCTCAGAGTCAAAAGCGCGTGCTGCGCTGCCTGCGGCGGTATCAGTTTTAGAAAACCTGGATTCCATAGCAAACTTTAATGACTATGATGTGATTATTAATCTTGCTGGCGAACCCATTGCAGATAAACGCTGGACCAGTCAGCAAAAGCATCAGATTTGCCAAAGCCGGTGGCAACTCACTACCGCGCTGGTCACCAGAATCAATGCATCTGCTACGCCACCGCATACGTTTATTTCAGGCTCGGCAATTGGCTACTATGGACGTCAAGGCGATAAACCGGTAACTGAATACAATACAGAACCTCATCATGAATTTACCCATGAAGTCTGCCAGCGTTGGGAACAGATAGCCGAAACCGTTAAGCAACACTGCCGGGTGTGCCTGCTGCGCACTGGTGTGGTACTCGCGGCTGAGGGCGGCGCGCTGGAAAAGATGCGGCTGCCTTTTAAGCTTGGTCTTGGCGGGCCGATTGGCAGCGGTGAGCAGTATATGTCCTGGATCCACCTCGACGATATGGTAGAAGGCATATGCTTTTTAATGAACCACTCCCAGTGCAGTGGTCCGTTTAATTTAACCGCACCGCAGCCCGTCACCAATAAGGCATTTGTCAGCGCTTTTGCTAATGCTCTTAATCGCCCCGCATTTATTCCTATGCCAGGATTTGCTTTAAAAGTACTTATGGGTGAAGCAGCAGATATGTTACTTACCGGTCAACGGGTTATTCCGCAAAAGCTACTCGCTGCAGGCTTCGAATATAAATTCGACAGTATTGAGAAAGCATTCGCGGCGACAGAGAGTTAATATTAACTTGCTTACTCATGACACTCGGTCACTTCCGAAGTCAGCTTTTAGCGATGAACTTAATTGTTTTAAGCAATAGCCCGTTCAGCAAGATCGCATAAAAAAGCGTCGGCTTTTTTTACACCAGTACTAAAACTCATCGCTACATCTGAAACTAATATATTGAATTATTTATAAAAATAAAAAACGGCCCTCATATTGCTAAAGTAACAAAACATTACAAAAATATTACAACGCCGTAATTTTCATTTTAGTAGTAAGGATGTAAAAATGAGACTCAACAAGTTTACCGCCGCTGTTGGTTTTACAGCATTAATGTCCACCATGTCCGCATCAGCCGCCCTCATTGAATACACTGCTGGCCCAGGTCTGGGATTAGCCATTACTGATGATGGATACGATGGTTCTCTGGCCTCTATGGCAGCCAGCACTATCGATGTTGCAGACGCTGGTGATATCAACAGCCTGACTGTGGAAGTTTCTATGGAACACACATGGATAGGCGATCTGGTCATGAAGCTTGAGTCTGCACAGGGCGATGTGATTACCCTGATGTCGCGACCTGGCATGTCTGAGTCCGCTGACGATGGTACTGGTTGTTGTGGTACAAGCACTAACTTTGATTTCTCACCGGTTATTTTCGATGATACGGCGCTAACAGCGGCTGAAGATGCCGGCAGTGGCGGCGGAACTTACGTACCGAATGATTTCTTGTCTACCTTTAGCGGGCAATCAATGACCGGGACCTGGACCCTCTATATCGGCGATTCCGCAGAAGCCGACGTGGGCTCTCTGGATTACTGGTCATTAAGTATTGATTATACCGCTGACAATGGCGCGCCTGAAAATACAGTCAATGCTTCAGCGCCACTCACCGCTTCATTACTTGGCCTTGGTCTGGCGGGCATTGGCCTGAGCCGTAGAAAAAGAAAAAACTGATTTTTTCACTATCTGAAAAGGCCACCTGTTCGTGGCCTTTTTTTTCATTGCAGTTTATCCTGTGATCTACTCCACTGACAGATGTCCCATTTATGAAGAATTCATCCGCCCCCGGCAACCAACAATTTGATGTTATTGTTATAGGCGGTGGACCGGCCGGTTCAACTCTTGGCACGCTGTTGCGTAAGTATAACCCTGCACTCAACGTGTTGATTCTGGAAAAAGAACAGTTTCCCCGCGAGCATGTGGGGGAGAGCCAGTTACCCCCGATTAGCAAAATTCTCGATGAAATGGGTTGCTGGGATAAAGTCGAGGCCGCCAACTTCCCGATAAAAATTGGCGCGACTTATCGCTGGGGTTCATCACCAAAACTCTGGGATTTCGAGTTTTTACCCGTCCGTCAATTTGAGGATGAACCTCGCCCGGCCAAATACCAGGGGCAAAGGCTACAAACCGCGTTTCAGGTGGAAAGAGCGGTCTATGATGAAATTCTACTCAATCATGCTGAAACGATGGGTTGTGTGGTTAAGCAACAAACCCGGGTAGCCAGGATCGAATCCAGCGACGATGCTGTCAGTTGCGTGGAAACCAGTGATGGCGATATTTTCCACGCGCGGTATTTTGTCGATGCATCCGGCAGCAATGGGATTCTTCGCAAAGCAATGGATGTGCCGGTTTCAAGCCCTACCTCGCTGCAAAACATCGCCATTTACGACTACTGGGAAAATGCGGAGTGGGCGGTGGAAATTGGTGTCGGAGGCACCAGGGTGCAGGTAATGAGTATTGGTACCGGCTGGTTATGGTTTATTCCGCTCTCGCCCACCAAAACCAGCATAGGCTTTATCTGCCCGGCCAGTTACCGCAAAGCACAGAAAGAATCACCGGAACAACTCTATTTAAACGCGATCAAACAGGAACCACGAATTGCCGCGTTCACCGAAAATGCCACCAGAGCGGGCGATTTGAAGGTTACCAAAGACTGGTCGTTTTTAGCCGAGCGAATGGTTGGCGACAATTGGTTTTTAGCCGGTGAATCGGCCGGTTTCGCCGATCCTATTCTGGCAGCGGGCATGACTCTGGCCCATTCCAGTGCCCGCGAACTTGCCTATACGATCCTTGAACTCGACCGCGGCGAGCATGATCCTGACTGGCTCAAAAAAAGTTACCAGGAAACTCAGCAAAAGCGCATTAATCAGCATATCCGCTTTGCCGATTTCTGGTATTCCGCCAACGGTCAGTTTGCCGATCTACAGGAATACACCTCTCAAATTGCCCGGGATGCAGGGCTCAACCTGTCGCCGCAAAAAGCCTTTCAATGGTTAGGCACCGGGGGCTTTACCAATGATGTACAAGGCCAGGCCGGTATTGGAGGGCTCGATTTAGCTGGTGTAAAACAGGTTACCCAGATGTTTACGGCAGGAGAAGTTGGCTGGGAAGTGTCTAAATTCAATCGTTTTAAACTAAACGTAAAGGATACAGAACAAGACTTTGTGCCAACCTTTGCCAACGGCCGCATCAAAAA
>JAYZXK010000267.1:0-2715 GCA_036141415.1 Pseudomonadota bacterium | reverse complement strand
ATTGCTGTTGCAACTTAGAGATAAACGCTACCCGGTTTATCCTTTCTGGTTTAGGCTCGGGCAGTTTGGCAAATTTACCGTAACCCTGCACAAAGTCACTTAAATGCTCCACCCGTTCGGCGATGGTTGAAAATACCCGGGTAAGCCGGGGCTCATTAAGGTTCTCACTCAGCAAGCGCCCACTGTGCAGCATGGAAGACACCGGTCCGATGGAGTTATTCAGTTCGTGGCTGATAATGCGGATCACCTTTTTCCATACCGCCACTTCCTGACGACTCAATTCACGGGTCATTTGTTTAAGAATAAACAGTCTGTGATGCTGATTGTTCAATACAAAACGGCCTATGGATAAATGCCAGGTTTCGTTCTCGCCGGTCGGGCAGGGCAGCGTAAATAACCCTTCTTTGGCTTCCCTCAGAACGGTGGCCGCTGGCGCTGAGATGTTTTCCAGCAAGGCTGATAACGGGAAGCCTTCCAGTCGGTCGCTGGCATGAAAGAAATCTCTGGCCGCATAGTTACTGAACACCACTTGCTGGTGGTCGTTGAGTAACAGCAGTATCTCAGGCGAGCTCTGTAACACTTTATCGAGCATCAGTTCGCGCTGATGTAACCAGCGCTTTTCCTGACGTAGTTTTTCTGCCGACTCGTTATATAACAAGCATAAATCGCCCAGCGGATCCTTGTCGCGATAAACCAGCTGATTTGAGAATTCTCCGTCTTTAAAGTTAAGCAGGCCTACTTTTAGCGATTCCAGTGAAGTGGAAAGTCTGGTGAGCCCTTTTTTCAATATCAGCAGGCTAACAATAAGTGTGGCGGTAAATAACGCTACTTTGTAGCTGGCATCCCAGTCGAGCAGCCACATCAAAGGCGTAAACGCGACGATAACCGTTACTACGGTGACCGCATAAACAATAAAAAAGGGCGGTAATGGACTTCTCAATATTCAATCCCGAACTTTTTAAGCCGTCGATACAGCGATTGCCTGCTCATACCAAATTCTTTTGCAACCCGCGCAATCACGCCCTCGTGTTTTTCGATAGCAAATTCCAGCGCCTGGCGTGACGGCTCGGCGCTGGTGGGAACAGCACAGGTTACCGAGGTTGAGCCGGTCAGGGCAAAATCAGCCAGACTAATCTCCCCATCCGGTTTAAGCACTGCCACGCGCTTGCAGGCATTTTCAAGTTCACGGACATTACCAGGCCACGGATAGTCGGCCAGGGCCTTTTGTACATCAAGGCCAATCTCACGACCGGGCAGGAAGTGCTGAATTAAAGGCATTACGTCATCCGGGCGTTCACTCAGTGGCGGCAGTCTCAGCTCGATGGCATTCAGTCGGTAATACAAGTCCTCACGGAATCGGCCTTGCCGGATATCCGTTGTGAGATCGGCGTTAGTCGCAGAAACTACCCGTACATTCACCCGCCGGGTTTGCACCGATCCCAGCCGTTCGAACTCACCGGTTTGCAGTACCCGCAGCAATTTCATCTGGCCGGCGGGCGAGAGGTTACCTATTTCATCGAGAAATAAGGTGCCTCCGTCAGCGGCTTCAAAGCGGCCGATCCGCACTTTTTGTGCACCCGTGTAGGCACCGGGTTCGGCACCAAACAATTCGGCTTCCATTAAATCCGGTGGCAATGCACCGGCATTGATGCTGATAAAAGGTTTGTCTTTAAGCGGCGAGCAGGCCTGTATCAACTGGGCGATTTTCTCTTTGCCGCTACCGTTAGGACCGGTAATGAGTACGCTGATGTCGGATTTAGCGACCTGAATCGCCATGTCCGTGAGGCGCTGCATTGCTGCGCTCTGATACACCAGCCCAACCCGGGCGGCCGCTTCCCTTGCATCTAGAAAAGCACTTTGTTGCTTTGCCAACTGGGCGCTTTGGGAGCGGGTTTTGCCCAGCTCAATCAGGTTGGCCACGGTATTTACCAGCTTCTGATCGTCCCAGGGCTTGGCAATATAATCTGCCGCGCCGGCTTTCACCAGTTCCACCGCTTGCTCAAGCTCGGTCCAGGCGGTGATCAGGATCACCGGTAGATGGGGATTGAGTTCGCGCAAGTCGTTGAATAACTGCTTGCCTTCCTCGCCGGAGGTAGTGTCGGCACTGAAATTCATATCCTGTATAACCAGCGAAATGGCCTGATAATTCACAATTTGCCGGGCTGCCACGGGATTCGTAGCCGTCACCACGGTGTAACCATGAATTTCCAGTAACAGCGACAGTGCGTCAAGCACTGCCGGGTTATCATCAACTAGTAGAATTTTATCCATCATTTTCAGTGCTTAATCAGCCTGTTATGGGTTATGTGCCAACACATTGAGACCTTACCGCTAAATACTGCGGGTGGCAACGCTCGGCGAGATTTGGGCTGCGCGCCGGGCCGGAAATATCACCGCTACCAGCGTCATCACCAGCACCATTATTGCCGTACCTGCCACATACTGAAATTCCAGTGCTGGCAGCGAGAAGCGTTGTAACAACTGCTGCCCCATCAACACAGCCGCGGTGCAGCCAATGATCAGCCCGCCGCTGCATATCAGGGTATTTTCAACCAGAAAGTAGCGAATAATATCTGATTTGCGGGCCCCCAACGCACGGCGCGTACCAATCTGACGGGTGCGCTTACTGATATTAAACAGCGTGAGACCAAATATGCCCAGCGCGGTAATTGCCACCAGTACGACGATCAGCACCATCAGCATCCGCAGCATCAG
>JAYZXK010000266.1:0-12923 GCA_036141415.1 Pseudomonadota bacterium | reverse complement strand
GGTACTGCCAGAGCGGCTTGTCGTGGTCGAGCCGGGTTTCATGCATGCGGGCAATAAACTCGTCCAGTGCCTGGCGGTCGTGCACATTCTCTACCTGATGAAGTTGTACATGATAGTCCATTTGCATGTGCTTAACCGGCTGTAACCCCAGCGGCCAGATAGCCACAGCTCTGACCCGGCAGTTAAACGGCGGGCAGGCCCGGGCAAAGCCCTGCATTTCTTCATGTAGCGCGCTCACATAAGCCTTGGGATCGCTGCCCTTAGGCATTTCAAGCAGTTGCAGGCAGCCCACATGTTTGGGATTCGCTTTAGACTCGGTGATCCAGAACGAACGGTCCAGAAAAGACAGTTTCTGGCTCATGTATCCCCCCTGGCCGCCGGTAACGTGAGATTCGCCATGGAGTGATGCTCAATGGCTTTGCGTAGCTGAGCCGCGGTTGTTTCCTGCAAACGAAAGCGCGGCAGCAGCGCTGTCATCATCAGGCTCAGGGCATGAAACTTTTGCGCCTGGGGATCATCATTGTTGCGCAGGTCGTCGTACTGATTTGCCTGAGTCAGGATCATGATAATTAAATCCACCATCAGGCGCTGCTCAGCCGGGCTGGCCAGCAATGCTTCCTGCGCAGCAAAGCGCAGTAACAGCTTGGTTAAACTCGATTCCAGTTGCCTGATTTGCTGTTTATGCCAGTGTTTTACTTTAGGGTATTTCTCGGCCAGATCGGCCGGGCTACGATACATAAAGCGGAACAACTGTTGTTTATCCAGCACAATGGCAATGAAATAAAAGAAATCTTCGGCCTGCACTTTTTCCAGTGTGGCCGGGCGCAACAAGGTTTGCATGGCTTCGCTGTACCAGTGCACCAGGCCATCAATAATTTGCTCTTTGCCCTTAAAGTGGTAGTACAGATTACCGGGGCTGATATCCAGCTCCATGGCAATATCCACCGAGGTAACAGCATTTTCGCCCTGTTCGTTAAACAAGGTGAGTGCGGCGGCGAGGATACGTTCTGCGGTTTTACTGGCCATAACGCTCTGCCCTAACCCATCATCAGCAGGTAAAGTTGTGCAACACCCGCGGCCATACCAAGCAACGCCCCGGTAACAATCAGTTTCCATTCATCCTGTTGATAGGCCGGGCGCAGTACCCCTTCAAATTCTTCTGAGCGCAGGGCTTGCAGACGCTCACATAAATCATCCCCTACCCGCAGAGCCTGATTGGCGTAATCAAAGGCATAAAGCAGGTATTTATCGCTGTCTTCAAATAACCGTCGAACCGCCATGGACTTCATTTTGAAGTAGTTCTCGGAACCGACGCCCAGGGCAAAATAAGGCTGAGCGATGGCAACATAACGTTCTATAGCGTCGTTCACGTGCAGCTCTATCAGTTCCAGCAACTGTGCTGAACCGGAGCCATGCAGAATCATGTGGGTAATATTTTTTGAGTTAATCAGTTTGGTTTCGATAATGTCAGCATAGACCCGCGACACTTCTTTCTGGCGTTTGAGAAACATGCCCTGAATGGTACAGCCCATAAAGCGCACCGGGCGCTTGGGTTCAAAAATAATTTTGATGGCAATCCAGTTAGTGGCATAGCCCACCAGCAAACCGCCTAACGGCAGGATCCACCAAGCCTGATACAGATACCATAAGGCCATGGTAGGCAGGCCAAATAAGAAGCCAAAGTAAAAGCCGGAACGCACAATAAAAGGAAACTCCCGCTCACCGGAACGCAGGAAAATCTCGTTAATCAGCTCGGGGGAGTTAACCAGCTGTTCTACCACCAGCTCTTTGATATCGAGGATTTCATTTACGTTGTGCTGGAAATCCTCCACCATTTTGCTAACCACATAAGGGATGTCGTCTTCTATTCGGCGGTACACAAGATTTTTACCCTGCACCGGTAAGGCGGCCCATAGTTGCGGTGCCGATTCTTCCATCACTTCGTTAACGATTTTACGCACCACCTGCTGCAGGCGGTGTTCAATGGCTTTGGTGAGTTCCTCAGGATCGAGCCGACTTGCCAACTCTTCAACACTGAGTAATTTACCGAGCACCAGTTCTACCTCAATCTCGGCCATTTGCCGGCGTTTGGCCGGTATTAAGCCCTGCCAGCCAAAAATTGGCGGGATCCCTACAAACTTAAGCGGATAAAACATCATTTTTACCGCCAGATAGTTGGTGATCCATCCTACTAATGCGCTAATCAGCGGGATCGACAGCAAACTTAAGGTTTGTACATTCCATTCCATGTTGGTGCTATAAGGCTATTGTTATCATTGTCAGTGCTCAGGCTACTTTGTGGTGCAGTATTGGTCAAATTAACTTTGTTTATACATCGGCTTAGATCAACTAAAAGCAAATTCCACGGCACTTAACCGTCACTGACGTAATTTCGTCATTCCCGTGGTCCAACAAATTAGTTAGCCGATTCTAATTGTGCACTCTACACTGCCAGTATAGGCGCAAATACCGGAAATTAACCAAATCAGTGCCGGGGGATGTATGACCGTATTTCAATCAAAATTAGGCGAACTGGAACGAGCCATTGAACATGCTGGCAGTTACCAGGAATACAAAGAAGCCTGCGAGGCCCATGACGCGCTGTCCGGGGCGGATGACTGGAAGGCGAAAGATCCCTGCCGTTTATATGACTACCGGTTAATCCGTAAACGAGTGCAGCGTATTAAGTTTGCCCAGAGTCAGAACGATATCAGCGGCCTGATGTCCATTCTCCACGAAGGGATCCACGGCAATTTAGGTAACATTGCCAACCCCGAATTACTCGGCCACTGTAAAATTGGTACCAAACACCTGATTGAAGAGTTTATTACGCAGGTTGTCAGTGCCCTGGAGCAGATCTATCACGCCGATGAAGACCATATCGACTTTTACGACAAGCTGTCTTTTTTTGAAGAAACGGCACATGCCTTTGGCCGCAGCTGTTTAATGTTATCCGGCGGCGCCGGGCTGGGCTTTTTCCATTGTGGCGTGGTGAAATCGCTGAATGAACAAAACCTGCTGCCTTCTGTGATTTCTGGCGCCAGCGCGGGCTCCATTATTGCCGGAATGCTGGGCACCCGAACCCACGATGAGTTACTCGAAGCGCTGAGTGCAGAGTTTATTTTTGAACATTTTCAGAACTGGCGGTTATGGGGCGGCCTGGGCCGCAAAAGCATACTCGACAGCCGCGCGCTGGAAAACACGCTGATTTCGCTGTTTGATCTGACCACCTTTGAAGAGGCCTATAAGAAAACCGGCCGTCATATTACGGTAACCGTGTCACCGGCGGATTTACATCAGTACTCGAGACTGTTGAATGCCAAGACCTCCCCTAACGCATTAATCATGCAATCTATTCGCGCTTCCTGTGCGGTGCCGCTGCTGTTCACTTCGGTGCAACTAAAGGCCAAAACCGCCAGCGGCGAAATTGTGCCGTACATACCCAATCGCCGCTTTGCTGATGGTTCGATTATGGCTGACTTGCCTTTTGAGCGTTTGTCGCGACTTTATGGCGTGAATCACAGCATTGTGAGTCAGACTAATCCGCTGGCGGTGCCGTTTTTATCCTCCTCGCGAACTCAGGCGAAAACACTTTCCAGCATGACATTTCGCCATCTGCGACAGCTTGCCAAAGCCAATAGTATTTATGCTTTCGACATCATGGAGCACCTGGTGCCTAATCGCAGCAGTAAGCTGGCGCTGCACAAAGTGCGCTCGGTGATTGATCAGCAGTATGTAGGCAATATTAATATCCTGCCGCAAAAGCAGTTACGCAATTTAATGCAGGTGGCTGCCAATCCAACGCTAAGCAGTATTCAGGAGCTTATTTCCAGCGGCGAGCGTGCCTCCTGGTCGCAACTGGATGTGATTGACCGTAACACCCGAATAAGCGAAACCCTGCGCAGTAAACTCAGGGCACTAAAAGCCCGGGAAGCGCGATTGTTTGATCATACGCCTGAGGGTATTATGGAGTAATCAGCCAACCGTTAGTTGCTAAACCCTAAGGATGAAGGTTTGTCACTCAAACATGTGTATCTGATTTTCTGCGTGCTGGGCGCCGCCCTGCCGCTTTCTCAATTTGTGCCCTGGCTGATAGCTAACGGAGCTGACCTGCCGCTCTTGTTTGACCAGTTACTGGTTAACCCTATCAGCCGGTTCTTTGTGTTTGACGTGGTGATTTCTGCTCTGGTGCTTATTACTTTGATTGTGGTTGAAAGTAAGCGGCTAGCCATAAAAAAGAGCTGGCTGGCCATCGTCGCAACGCTATGTGTCGGGGTGTCCTTAGGATTACCCTTATTTTTATATCTTCGCCAGCTAACCCTTGATGAGCAACAACAGGCCAGCTAAAGCCCAAGACGCTCGACCAGCAACGAAGAAAAATAGTTAACTCCGTATTCTATCACCCGTTCGTCGACGGCAAAATTGGGCACATGCGGCATAGCAACGATACCTTTACTAAAGTCTGAACCGCCGAGTAGGAAATAGGTGCCAGGAATCTGTTGCTGAAAATAAGCAAAATCGTCGCCCCGGCCATCGGGGATAACGCCGTATAATTTAAGCACTCCACCACCGTATATTTTCGCCATGGACTCCAGGCTTTGTTCCGTTAACTGCGCGGCGTTGTTAATGTTGCCGCGCTGCAGCGAATAGGTTAGCTGAGTCGCCTGGTTATTTACTTCCACAAAGGAAGCGGCAAATTCGCTGTTTGCTATTTTTTGCCGTAGGCGTTGATTAATGGACTGCATTAACTCGTCATTGCTGGCGCTTACATAACCACTAACGGTAAGCGCATCACCGGCGTGTTCAACATCAAAGCGATTCTCCACCACAACGTAGTTCTGATAAATAGTATTGGGATGACCAAGCCCGATAGTGGGATCCATCAGATTTGCGGTATTCCAGAACGGGCTTTCCTTAGCCACACTTTGCAATGAGGCAATGCTTTGTTTAGCCAGTGCTATGGTTGCCTCCGGGTTTACAACATTATTAAACACCAGGTTGACCTGACGGTAATCAGCATATAAGTAACCGGCCTTAGACGCTACCAACCCTGCTGGCATGGGCGAGATGTGGGCGGCGTAAAACTCATCGGGCTGAACGGCGGTTAAAAATCCCTCATCCAGCATGGCCAGGGCCCCGGTGTAGGTTTCTTCCGCTGGCTGAAAGACAAAGACAAGCTTGCCGGTTAACTGCGATTTCAGCGAATGCAGTACCTCTGCCATGCCCAACGCTATAGTTGTGTGGACATCATGCCCACAGTTGTGCCCAACGCCTTCAGCGGTTGGGATAGCATCGATGTCGGCCCGCCACGCAAGCGACTTGCCCGGTTTACCGGTATCGAGCACGCCTATAACGCTGTGCCCGCCAATATCGCGAATAACATTGAGCCCCAGTGCAGTCAGCGAAGCTGCGACTTTATTGGCTGTACGTTGCTCTTCGCCACTTAGCTCAGGATGCTGATGTAAGTCGTTACGGACCGCTACCAGCTCACTGTAAATGGCAGCCGTTTTCTGCTGAATTTGTTGGTGGATATGAGCGTTGTCTGCAGCGCCCGCTTCCTTAGAACTAATCAGTGCTAACGAGCAAAATAAGATAACGTGAAATGTACCGCAGGTAATGCTTTTCATGGCCAATGTCCCTCTCAACCAGCTGTTTATAATTTGTACAATCCATCCTAAAGGGAGCGATTAATAACCACAACCGCATTCGCTGGTAATGTGTGGGTTAACTGTAAAGATATATTTCAGTAAGGCATCTGTTACTATGTTGCCCTTTGTTGTTTATCAAAAGGCAGCGCTTGTTTATGGAACGCGTGGCAATATTTGTTGATGTGCAGAATGTGTATTACACCAGCCGTCAAACCTACCGCAAGAACTTCGACTACAACGCTTTCTGGCGTAAAGCCACCGCTAACCGGCAAGTGGTTAAAGCGTATGCCTATGCCGTAGAGCGCGGCGATACCAAGCAACGCGAGTTTCAGAATATACTCCGTGCCATTGGTTTTGAGGTAAAACTAAAGCCTTTTATTCAGCGTGCAGACGGTTCTGCCAAAGGTGACTGGGATGTGGGGATCACCATTGATATGATGGATGCCGCCAGTGAAGCCGATACACTCATTCTCGTATCCGGCGACGGTGATTTCAGTATTCTCTGTAACCGGCTTACCGAGCAAGGTGGAAAAAAGGTTGAAGTGTATGGCGTGCCGGCGCTTACCGCTGCTTCACTAATGCAGTCTGCCAGCGAATTTGTCCCTATCGATCAGCAGTTGCTATTGGGGTAAACTGATTTGGGAATTTACTAAAAGAAAAGGAATTTATAATGCGTAAAGTACTAATGATCATTATCGCCACCCTGAGTTTAAGCAGCCACGCGGCAGCCGACTCGGCTCAACGCGATACCGTGGAAGCGTTGCTGATTGCCTCCGGGGCGGATGCCACACTGGATGCGGTATATGCTCAGTTTGACGGTATGTTTGCCAATATGGCGGAGCAATTCAAAATTGAAGAATCAGAGCGCGCCAGCTTTAAAAAGCATATGCATAAAGTCAACCTGATGCTGCGGGAAGAGATGAACTGGGACACATTAAAAGAACCCATGATTGATCTTTACATGGCCCATTATACCGAGCAGGAATTGCAGGATATGCTGGCCTTTTATCAATCTGAAACTGGTCAGTCTGTGGTTAAGAAAATGCCTGAAGTCATGGCCGCTTCCATGCAGATCACGCAGCAACTGATGAAAGACGTTTACCCTAAGATTATGCAGATGTCCAAAGCGTATGCTGAGGAACTAAAAAAACAACGAGCGGCCGATTAGCTTTCAATTGTTTAACAAAACAGGCCGGTAGTTAACCGGCCTTTTTTCTGACATTACTGCGGTCTACTCGTCTTTCGCAGGAGTGTCCTTACTTGCCGTTTTACGGGACGTCGCTGGCTTGGCAGCGCGGGTTGAAGTAGTCCGTTTAGCCGTGGTAGTTTTTTTCGCTCGCGTGGTCTTAGGCTTAGCAGCTGTTTGCGGCTTCTCTTCGGCTTTTGCTGCCGCCTGTTTGGCAGCCGCTTGCTTTGCCGCTAACAAAGCCACCTGCTCTACCAGTAAATCCACTTTGGCTGACAGTGCTTCAATCTGCATCGCCCGCTTTTGTTTAGGCGTGGTAAAGGTTGGCATCCAATGATGCAACGGCGATTGACGCCACAGCTCAAGCCACTGCGATGGGTCTACCGTTTTGCGGATCTGCGCTTCTACTTCAGCGCCCCGTGCGGCGAGCTCATCCAGTGTTTTTTGCGATTCATCCACCTTATGCTGCACCTGCTGATTGGCCGCATTGAGTTGGTCTGTGAATAAGCCTAGCCCGGCTTCAAACCAGCCCATGATGGGAGATGTCGGTTTTTTATCTGACATAATAACTCCTTAGCTGATTGGGCAGCCATCGCTGCCCGCCCAGTTGTTACTTATTCGCTGCCAGTTTAGCGACCGCTTCAGTCAGTGCATCCACTTTTGCAGAAAGCTCTTCAATCTTCTGATCGGTGTCGTCTGTGTCCAGACCCAGCTTTTTGCGAACGTCGGCTACGCGACTTTCCACTTCACTGGTGGTTTCTTTAAATTTGTCTTTAGCATCTGACTCCAGGGTTTCACCCTTAGACACCAGTTCGTCAAACATCTTATTAGCATCTTTGGTCAGTTTTTCGTACTGGCCCTGTGCTTCATCAACACTTTTGCCATAGGCCCCTAAACCTGCCAACCAGATTTTACGGGCGAATTCTTCAGCTTCGCTGATTTTGCTTTTGATATCGTCTTTAGCTGCCATGATTTGGTCTCCTTTTGCTATCTGTTAATCAGTGTAAAAGGAGAATTTAGAAATCACATACTAAAAACGCATTAGTGTGAGGTTTTGTTGTAACGCAGATAGGAAAAGAGCCGCTGGTGCGGCGCTTAATCAACTAAATCCTGAGGCATGGTTTCGCGGACTTCATTCCACACCCTGCCAGAAGCATAACCATATTCGCGGACCACTGCGGGTACCGACTTGTAGTCGCCTTGCTCGGCAACCTGCTGTAATTTGGCGTAGAACTCTTTGGCTACATCGCGAGCACGTTGGTCTGAGAAGAAGAAACCACCAATGCGCGAATACAAACCACGGAAGCCGTTCATCATCAGAACAAAGACATTGTTGCCTGACGCCAGGGCTAAATCGTGGTTCAGTTGATAATCAAAGTGTGCAAAAGCTTTGCCGTCTTCCTCAACGTCTTTATAACGGGCAATGATTTCTGCCGACGCCTGAGGATTTTTGCGGATAGCACCACGAATAAAGACTGCGCTCAGATTGGTGCGAGCTGCCAACAGGTTATCGACGAGTTCTGGTATGCCGTCCTGATCGAGGCGAGCCAGGGTTTCGAGGATATTAAGGCCGCAGGTTTCCCAGAAGTTATTCACTTTGGTTGGCTTACCATGCTGAATGGTTAACCAGCCATCACGGGCCAGACGCTGTAATACTTCACGTAACGTGGTGCGCGTTACACCAATAAGTTCGGATAATTCCCGTTCAGCGGGAAGAATAGTCCCTGGAGGAAAACGTCCACTCCAAATCGACTCTACGATGTATTCCTCGGCAAAACCAGCCGGACTTTGTGCCTTGTATATCATATTTGCTCGCCACTGAACGTTCTTGTTATTTTCAAACTGATTGTACCAGATGAATTTTCATAAGCACAATGAATAAATCGCCGTTAGGCAGCTTGTATCACCTAACTTAAACCGATACGGCCAATTGTAACAGTTTTACGTGTTAAAACAGCATAACAAACTGGTTGATAAGTGACAGTTTTTCTGAGTCCAACGATGAAATATGCGTAAAAGCAGCAATAATTTTCACTTCGCGCATTTTTTAAACAGCTGTGCGCATATGGTCTGAGATACGTCGCTTTCTACTTCCTGTCGGGATAGATTTCGGTTAGTCTTTGCAAGCTTAGACGAAAAGTGTCCTAGAAACAGACATTCACATTAAAACTGTCACCCCTGTAGTGACATAAAATTATAAAACTCGTCTATTATTAGCTGAGAACAACAAATTAAGCCTGTGATAAAAAAGGAAATTACTCCATGCAAACCTCTATGACCATGGCGATCTATAAGAATTTTCTGGGGCATGCGCCAGACTGGTATAAAAAGACCATTATCGGCTGTTTAATTGCTAACCCTCTGATTTTCATGCTCGATCCCTTTCTGGCCGGCTGGTTACTTATTATCGAGTTTATCTTTACCCTTGCTATGGCGTTAAAGTGTTATCCCCTCCAGCCCGGCGGGCTGTTACTGATTGAGGCACTCTTCATAGGCATGACAACCCCCCAGCACATGATGCATGAGATAGAGGTCAACCTCGAAGTGCTGTTGCTGTTGGTGTTTATGGTGGCCGGTATCTACTTTATGAAAGACCTGCTGCTGTTTTTGTTTACCAAGCTGGTGATTCGGGTACGAAATAAAACCGTGCTATCACTGGCGTTCATTATTGCTTCGGCATTTCTCTCTGCTTTCCTCGACGCGTTGACCGTTGTTGCGGTAATCATTGCCGTTGGCCTTGGGTTCTACACTATTTACCACAAGGTCGCATCGGGCAAAGAATTTCATCACGACCATGACCACACCTCCGACGATAGCGTGGCGGATTTAGGCTCAAACGATCTCGACAACTTCCGCGCTTTCCTGCGTAACCTAATGATGCATTCGGCAGTTGGTACCGCACTGGGTGGTGTAATGACCATGGTGGGCGAACCGCAAAACCTTATCATTGCAGATAAAGCGGGCTGGAACTTTGTAGAGTTCTTCATCCGTATGTCACCCATTACCATTCCGGTATTCCTGATGGGTATCCTGACGACCATCATGCTGGAAAAAACCAAATTGTTTGGTTATGGCGCTAAGCTGCCAGGCGCAGTTCGCCAGATTCTGGTGGATTATGATAAGTCGATGGACCAGGCCCGCTCAGTACGTGATAAAGCGCGTCTTGGTGTACAGGCCCTGATTGGCGTTTGGCTGGTTGTTGGTCTGGCAACGCACATGGCGGCGGTTGGCTTAATCGGTCTTTCAGTCATCGTGCTGGCGACTTCCATGAGCGGTGTTATTGAAGAACACGCGCTGGGTAAAGCCTTTGAAGAAGCGCTTCCCTTTACCGCTCTACTGTGCGTATTCTTCGGTGTGGTCGCGGTCATTATCGAACAGGGTTTGTTTGCCCCGGTTATCCACTGGGTGCTGGGTTTTGAAGGCACGACTCAGTTGGTGATGTTCTACCTGGCCAATGGTGTGCTCTCTATGGTGAGTGATAACGTGTTTGTAGGCTCGGTATACATTACCGAGGTAAGCACCGCACTGGCCAATGGCGAAATCAGCCGCGACCAGTTTGATTTACTGGCAGTTGCTATCAACACCGGTACTAACCTGCCTAGTGTAGCGACCCCGAATGGTCAGGCCGCCTTCCTGTTCCTGCTGACATCGGCCATTGCACCACTGTTAAGACTCTCCTATGGCCGTATGGTGTTTATGGCACTACCATACACCATTGTACTGGCTATCGTGGGCCTGCTGGCCACTTACTGGGGATTATCGGACGCCACCCAATGGCTCTACGACATGCACCTGATAGAACACCACACTGGTGTTCCCGGTGCCGATAATAGCGGCCACTAGGAGCAGCATTAAGAATGGGTTTGTTGAATGGACTAAGTAGCTGGGCAGAACAAAAATCTGCCTGGTTGGTACTCTTCGCCACCTCGCTGGCACTGGAGTTCACGGCGCTGTATTTTCAGCACGGCATGGGGCTGGAACCCTGCATAATGTGTATCTACCAACGTACAGCAATGTGGGGCATTGTGCTGGCAGGTTTGCTGGTGCTGGTATTCAACCACCCGCTCACCCGCCTGGTTGGTTATGGATTGTGGGGATACAGTGCAGTAAGAGGCTTTATGATAGCTTCTGAGCACATTGAAATTATCGAGTCGGACGATCCGTTCTTCGGCACCTGCGAAATCTTCCCTAATTTTCCCGAGTGGGCACCGCTACATGAGTGGCTACCTGCCATTTTTGCCGCCCGTGGCGACTGTCTCGAAAACAGTTGGCAATTCCTGTCTATGGGCATGGCTGAATGGATGCAAATCATATTTGGCGCGTACTTTGTAGTATTGGTATTAGTGCTGTTAGCCAGAGTTATCGATAAGAAACTCTTTTGATCGATCTGACCACCCTGCCAGTCAGGCTGGCCCCCATTTTTACCGATGCCGGGCCAGTCAAAATCATTCGTGCTCATCACAAATACGCACTGGCGTTGTCTGAAGCAGGCAAACTTGCCTGCACCTCCGTTAAGCCCTGGATGGGTTCAGGCTTAACTCCTACTACCCTGCGTCATGCTGAATCGCTCATCGACACCTTCGAGCAACAACGTAAAATTGGCTATGGCATTACCTACCTGCTGATGTGGAACGAGCAATGCCTGGGAATGGGCCTGCTTAACTATATCCACCCGGTGCATCTCAACGCCAACCTGGGGTTATGGCTGGTTCCCGAGGCCAGAGGCCGGGGCCTGGCGATTAAGCTCTGTGAACGTCTGATAGAAATTGCCAGACAGCCTCTGGGCCTTAATCGTATAGAGTATTTCACTCTGCCGGAAAATCAGGCCAGTATTAAACTGGCTAACGCCATTGGCGCCAAAAAAGAAGCCCTCTGCAAACGCCGCATTCTTAATCAGGATGCCCTGCTCTTCAGCCTTTTGCTCTCGCATTAACCAGGCTCCGGGTCAGTAACCCTGAAATAAACCGCAAAACAATCGCTCAATTCTCAACCCGCAACATCACTACCCTGTTTACTTTTCACTCAGGTCACATCTCATTGCGATGGTTATACTTGATGGCGCGGTTTTTATAGTGGATAGTAAAAATTCCCTGATCTATCAGGGATATGGATTATCAATCGACAATTCGATTAATAAAGGAAATGGAATGATATTTACCAAATTTTTATTGTTATCAATCTTCTTAGCCAGTGTCGCTGGCTGCAGTACTTTTCCCCTAAAATCAGACATTCAGGACGGGCATTTTCGATTTGAGAATTTCAGAAGGGATACCGGTCCCACTCTCGAATACGTTTACCTGATGTGTTTTTCTCAGGAGCCCACGGAATGGTCTGAGCCCAGACAGTTCGAAAGCGGTGCCCATGATTTATGGGTAAAGGCGAGTATTACTGAACGGGACATTCCAAACAGTACCAGAGAAGCCTATGTTGATTTTGATGTAACACTAGCGCTTGGTACCAGTTATATGCTGAACAGAAAAATCGTCGATGACAACATTTCTATCTGGATCGCACAGGCCGATACAGGTGAAGTGGTATCAGAGGTGATAACTACTGATTTGGCAGCGCCGCCAGTAGTTGATTACTCGCTGCGCCGACGTCAGTGCCAGTCAGGCTCGATATAAACGCTGTTGTTACAGCGGAGTAAAAAGGACAGGCACTAGGTTGAATACCTAAACTAGCTGGTTTCAACTCTTAGAATCAGGCAATTGCTTTTTGTTATTGTATCTTATTATGTTTCAGAGGGTACAAATAAAGCTTGTGGTCTTTATATCGCGGGGAAGGCAGGTAAATTTCCGCCAGTTACTCTTCGCTTGGTGCTTGGCGATATGGAATGAAATAGTATTGATATAATACTGAGATTTGACTTAACAGACTAGAAAAGCTCTAACCGCAGCCCGCATGTTTCCGGCGTTGACTTTGTAGTTTTTCAATGCTGACCGATGATTTAAAGGCAGTCTCTATGCCGGTTACCATACTGCTCCAATCAAAATGCGCTAATCCAACCCGGGTCAGAATGGGTGAAACTGAATCATCGATTTTGCCTTTCTTGTTGGGTTGTAAATGGTGACCTGACAGTTCAACCAGTT
>JAYZXK010000265.1:0-6499 GCA_036141415.1 Pseudomonadota bacterium | reverse complement strand
TTTATTTTTTGGTCGATAATGGTGGGTATTGCTAATGGCGTGGCGTTTTACCAACTATCGTTAATTGCCAGTGTTTTCATTGCCGTGGTGTTGTGGGGGCTATCCAGAAAGGTGAGCTTTGAGCCTGCCTACATGCTTATTATTAAGTACCAGGATGGCGATGCGTGGCAGTCGGTAAAGGCCATATTGCAAGACAAGCAATGGGTGAGTAGTCACATCGTGCGCTCGGATACCCATAAATCCGACATTATTGAAAAAGTGACCGAAGTGAAGATCAAGCCGGGCAAACAGGATGAGTTGCTGGCCAGGATCCGCACCTGCGAAGGTATTCAAAGCAGCATTTTACTGTCGAGCAACGGAGAGTTTTCAGAATGAGACAGCAAGTAAAGAAACCCTTGTTGGTGAGTTTGTTAGGAGGCGTAGCATGTTTTGCTGCGTCAGCTTTAGCAGCGCAGCCCGAACAAGTCATAGATTTTAGTAAGCCAGGCAATCAGCAAAAGATAACACTCAAGCAAGGTGGTACCTATCGCCTGACTGGCGAGAGTACACAAGGCCAGTTGTGGATAGAGACCGGGGAAGAAAAAATCACCCTGATTCTGGATAATCTGACACTGTCTAACACCATGGGATCAGCCATTTTTATTGCATCATCCGGTGATGCTAATGTGATCCTGGCCAACGGCAGCCAGAACTTTTTAGCGGATCATCCGCGCCAGTCCGGCAGTATCAGTGGCGAACAAAATGCGCCGCTCTATTCAAAATCAGATCTAAAAATTGAAGGCCCGGCGAATGCAACACTTACCGTAAACGGGCGTTATAAAGACGGTATTGTTAGTAAAGATGATCTGGATATTCGAGGCGGTACTATTATTGTTGAAGCAGCGGATGACGCGCTTTACGGCAAAGACAGCGTGGATATTCGTAACGCCGCAGTGAATATTGTGGCTGGTGATGATGGTATCAAAGCCGACAATGTCAAACGAACCGATAAGGGTTTTGTATATATTGAAAACAGTCAGGTAACACTGCATGTTCAGGACGATGCCATAAAAGGCGCACTAGCAGTGGATTTGCTAACCAGCAACATCGATATTGAGCATTCTAAAGAAGGCATAGAAAGTAACAGCATCACGATATATAGCGGTGATGTGTCGGTGTTTTCCCTTGATGATGCGCTAAATATCGTTAAAGGTGATTTTAGTTCTGCCCGCTTGTTAGACGGGCTGTCTGATGCCCTTAGCAGCGAAAAAGAAAACTCGCGTGAAAGAACGCCAGGTACACTGACTGTGCTGGGAGGCAATATCCACATTCGTTCCGGCGGCGATGGTTTTGACTCGAACGGTGCGGCGCGAATGTCTGGTGGCCGGTTATTTATTGAGGGGCCAAATTCACGTGGCGACGGCTACATTGATGTCGATGAAGGATTTACCTTAACCGGTGGTGAATTACTGGCTATAGGCAACAGTAGTATGGCGCAAACACCATCGGATACGACACAGCCTATTATTCAGGTAAATACCGAAGAAACGGTAGCTGCTGGCACGGTATTAACCATTGTCGAGGCAAACGGAAAATCAGTGCTAGCGCTAACGCTGCCAAAAGCGATAACGTCATTGACTTTTTCGGCCCCGGAACTAGCCCTTGGCAATACTTATCAGATTATGGCGGGGGACGTTATGTTGGGCGAAGTTGCCTTAACGGAAATGATCACTGTTATTGGTGAACGCGGACGTGGTGGAAGAGGTAAAGGCAAAGGCCGGGATAAGAATAAATCCTGGTGGGAGTGGTAAATGAAAAGGCAAAGTAAAACCGGGGAGGGTCAGTGATGAAATCTGTGGACGTAAAATTTTGGTTGGTTTGTGGGGCGTTACTAAGCACGCTTCTAACCGCTTGCTCTGATAATGCTCCTGATGCGGGAGTACGGCAATGGGATGAATCCTGGGGCGGCGTGGATAAAAGCTATGATGAACAGTTATATACGATGCGCGAAGAGGTAATACCTTCGTTTGAAACATTGCAATATCACGATGCCGAAACGGGCAGGGTGATGCAGTACAATTTGTATAAACCAGCTAATTATGACCCGGAAAAATCCTACCCGTTAGTGTTGTTTATGGCGGATGCTTCTACCACCGGCAAAGGGGTAAAATCGCCATTGATGCAGGGCTATGGCGGCATCATTTGGGCAACGGAAGCATTCCAGCGTAGCCACCCCAGTTTTGTGTTGGTCCCTGCCTTTAACGGACCTGAAAGAGCGACGAATGATGACTGGGAGGTGAGTGACGAAGTTGGCGTAGCTCACAGGTTACTGCTGTCGGTTATTTCACAATATGCTATCGATACTCAGCGTTTGTACACTACCGGGCAGTCTATGGGGGGTATGATTTCTTTTTATTTTAATGCCACCTACCCGGAGTTATTCGCAGCGTCTTTGTATGTTGGCAGCCAATGGGACGTTAGCGTGCTTGAACCCTTGTTAGGGCAGTCTTTTATGTACATCGTGTCAGCGGCTGATCCCAAAGCCTCCAAGGGCATGGACGAACTGGCCGGACTGTTTCAGGCTAATGATACGGATTTTGGTGAAACGACCTTTTCGGCCAGATTGCCTGTTGAGGAACAAAACGCTCCGGTGGCTTCGTTACTGGCAGCAGGACATTCGGCTAATTTTATACGGTTTACCCCTGGTACCGTTATACCTGAAGGGAGCAGCGCAGGACGTGGCGGAGAACATATGTACTCCTTTGACTATGCCTACCAGCTGAGTGCGGTAAGAAACTGGCTGTTCAGCCAGACTAAGGCTGAACAATAAATATAGGCGTTCTTATGTACAGGGTCTCAGCTCTCATTGACGGTTGCTGTCCTGTACATAGTACTTATAAATATAAATGTTAATATAAATCATTATCATTTAGGTGTGGTTTTATATAGAATAGCCAAAATTACACGTTATGTATGTTCTTAACATGGCACACCTTTAAAACTATGATGTTAAAGCCCAGTTGGATAAAGTCTTTCAAGACCCTTGCAGAAGTAAAGAATTTCACTCGTGCGGCAGAATCTCTCGATCTTACGCAGGCGGCAGTGAGTCAACATATACAAAGGCTCGAAGCAAAATTTGGCCGGCTCATTATTCGTAGTTCACGACAGTTAGAGCTAACGCCAATAGGGTTCGCCTTACTCGATTATTGTGTTGAAGTTGAAAATGCCGAAATAAGACTTAAAGGGCGGCTTTCAGAATACGAGGGGTCTTCTGGCAAAGTGGGGGTTATTTGTCCTGGCAGCCTAGGGCTGCGTATCTATCCATTGTTGCTCGACCTGCAAACAGAACAGCCTGGATTAAAAGTTTATAATCGATTTGCACCAGACAGCGAGGTGATAGACGCGGTACTAAACAATAAATATGAAATAGGCTTTACCAGCAGCCGTCCGGACGACCCCAGATTAACGGCTACCCCATTTTGTCAGGAAGCCCTGGAACTGATTGTGCCGGCAGGACGACAGATAAACAATTTTCAGGAGCTGGTAGAATTAGGCTTTATCGACCACCCTGATGGCAAGGCAATGGTCTCCCGCGTACTGAGCCGACTATATCCGGATCAATTTTCTTTATCTTCTTTAACCATTAGTGGTTATAGCAATCAAATTGGCCTTATTTTAGATCCGGTCGCTCGCGGTCTTGGCTTTACGGTTTTACCTAGCTATGCCCGTCAAGCCTATGCTAATGCGGCAGCACTACACACTATTAATCTTGATGAGGCTTATACAGACACCCTTTGGCTAGTTTGCCGAAGTGAGTGGCCACTTATGGGAAAAGCCCTGCAAGTTATAGAGTACCTCCGCGAAAAACTCAGTGCCTCAGCTTCTTTGTAACAAAATTCAAAGTGCTGACTCATTGCTCAATTAGTTAGTAATTTCTTGGTATGTAGAAAAGCTCACTTTGTCATAATTCAGTCTGTATGCAGGCTGGCGGAAACCTTATGCTTCTGTCACAAAGGGGGATCGCCCGACCAATGCCTGTAAGTCATCGCTTCTGCGCACTTCGATACTGATTGGTCGTTTGGCCAGAAAATTTTTTGAACGCTTTGTAAAAAGAGGCGCGCTAATTAAATCCGATGGCCAGTTCGATATCCAGCACCGATTGATTCATCTCTACCAGCAAGTGCCTGGCACTCTTAATTTCGCCACTAAAATAGCGACATGAGTGGACTAGGCTATACTGGTATATATTGCATGTTGTGTAAGTGAGTAAAAAAGGTTGTTGGAGCAATCGCCTTTATATTTCCTTCAAGGTTGAAACAGGAGTGTCATGAAAGCGGCGCCGATTCCCGAAAATGAAAGCGAACGATTGGCTGAGCTATTGAGTTATGATGTGCTCGATACCGAAGCTGAAGAACTGTTTGATGATCTCACTGTACTGGCTTCACAAATTTGCCAGACCCCTATTGCATTAATAAGTTTGGTCGACCCGGACAGACAGTGGTTTAAATCACGGGTGGGGATTGACGCAACTGAAACCTCAAGAGAAATCGCATTTTGCTCTCATGCAATTTTGCAAAAACAAGTTTTTGAAGTATCCAATGCGCAGGAAGATCCTCGTTTTCACGACAATCCTTTGGTAACAGGGGCGCCCGATATTCGCTTTTACGCCGGAGCGCCGCTCATTACTCCCTCTGGACACGCGATTGGTACTTTGTGTGCGATTGACAAAAGGCCAAAAGCGCTAACGGAGGAACAGCGTTCGGCATTAAAAACCCTTGGTAAATCGGTCATTGCGCATCTGGAACTGAAACGGAAAAACCGGGAGCTGGAGCGAACAAACCAGTTTAAATCAGATTTTTTGTCGTACGTGAGCCACGAAATACGCACGCCTCTTAATGCCATTAATACATTTAGCCATTTGCTTGAAGCCGAAGCTAAAAAACTCGGCTTACCCACAAGCTTTACATCCCCATTGTCCCATGTCAGTAAAAGCGGAGAGCGTTTACTTGAAATCGTCAACTCAGTATTGGACATTAAGCAAATAGAAGCTGGCAAAATGCATGTAATGCCGCGTTCGGTGAATACAAGAGACTTTTTTATTCACCTGTTTTCACTGACAAAAATCCGTGCCGAAGACAGTAATATTGCATTTTCAACAACCATCGATGAAGCCGTCCCGGACTATCTTTTCTTCGACGATACCAAGTTTGGCCAGGTGGCCCTGAATCTGTTATCCAATGCGATTAAATTTACGCCAAAAAATAAAAGTGTGAAGGCGCAGGTTAAATACAAGAACAACAAGATAATCTTTAATGTGGTTGATGAGGGCATTGGTATAAGTGAAGAAGATCAACAAAGGCTCTTCATGCCATTTGAACGTATGAACAACGCGCATCAAATTAAAGGCACTGGACTTGGTCTTAATATTTCAAGGCGTTTGATTGAGTTAATGGACGGCAACATCAAAATCAGCAGTAAACTCAGTGAAGGAACCAGAGTAAGTGTTTCGATGCCTGCCGATGAGATAAGTGCAAATCAGTTCGTTGAAGATAAGCCGCAAAGCTGTGTTGCCCAGGTTGTGTTGCATAAAACCGTAAATGTACTGGTGGTGGAAGACCACGAAATAAACCAAATAGTGGTTGAAACCTTATTTGAAAAATTAGGTATTCCTGTGGCCTTGGTCAGTACCGGTGAAGAAGGGGTTGAATACGTCAAATCGAATCCTGTGGATTTAGTTTTGATGGACTTAAACTTACCAGGTATTCAGGGCGACGAAGCGACTGCCCAAATCAAAGTATTACAGCCCTCTTTGCCCGTTGTTGCTCTTACCGCAGACGTGATCGCAGAAACTGAAGCCTTGCATGAAAAAGGGCTGGATGCGGTACTCACCAAGCCCATCGACAGCGCCAAGCTGATTAGCACGCTCAATTCATTCTTAGGTCAGAAGTAGGCCGGTAGTAGCGCTAGGATTCATACCAATTGCAAAAGTGAGCACGATAATGCAGCTAGATGCCAGGCGTAGTCATCGTTCACTTTTCCTGCCTTCACGTACCGCTGTTTCGTTCACATCCCCATACTAAGGCCGCCTATGATTTTTATGTAAATTCACATTTATCTTGCAGGGGCAAGGGAAGCCAGCGCATAGCAATGGCTTTTTGTAAGTTAGTCCCATGCGGGTGAAAAATCCGGGTTCGCCTGACGATCGCCACGGTCTAAAGCGTCAATTTTAGCAGTATCGTCTGCATCGAGCCGTAGCTCCAGTGCTTTGAAATTGGTTTCAAGGTTTTTGCGCTTGGTTGATGATGGAATCGTCACCAGATCGTGTGCGAGTTCCCATGCCACTACAACTTCAGCTGCACTCACACCGTGCTTTTCAGCAATGTTGAGAATGGTATTGTCTTTTAACACCTTGCCGACGGCAAATGGCATATAGCCTGTTACCTTAATGCCGTGCTTGTTACACACTGCGCGAACTTTTTCATTGGTCAGATAAGGATGAACTTCTATCTGGTTTGTAGTA
>JAYZXK010000264.1:0-3004 GCA_036141415.1 Pseudomonadota bacterium | reverse complement strand
GGCAACCTACTTCTACCCGGCAGGCAAGCCTTTACAGGCTGGCACTACTAAAAAGAATCAGGCACTAGGCAAAACCCTGCGCAATATTGCAGAGCAGGGTGCAGATTATATGTACTCCGGTGAGCTGGCAGCAAAAATTGCGAAAGCTGTGCAAGGCGTAGAAATTAACCCTGGTGCGTTAACCGCCGAGGATATGGCCAATTACAAAGCGATTGAGCGCAACGGTGTGTGCGGTGAGTACCGTAGTAAGCAAATCTGCGGCATGGCGCCACCCAGTTCAGGCGGGATTAACGTTTTTCAGGTACTTAAACTGCTGGAAGGCTTTGATTTATCTGAATACCCCATCGACAGCGTAGAATTTGCCAATCTGTATACGCAGGCGAGCGCCTTAGCCTATGCCGATCGTGAAAAATACATTGCCGACAGTGACTTTACCAATCTGCCTTACGGGGCGTTGATCAACGAAGGTTACCTGCATCGCCGTGCCGAGAGCATTAAGGTTGATAAGCCGTGGCGCTTTGCCCGTCCCGGTGAACCGTTTTCTACCCAGGTCAGCCAGGGTAGCTCACTGGAACAGCCGAATACCAGCCACTTTGTTATCGTTGATAAAGAGGGTAACGCGGTATCTATGACTACCAGTATCGAGTTTATGTTTGGTTCGGGCATTATGGTTGACGGCTTTTTGCTGAATAACCAGCTAACCGACTTCTCATTCTCGCCTTCGATGAACCGCTTCCCGGTACCTAACCGGGTAGAGCCACACAAACGTCCGCGCAGTGCCATGAGTCCTACCATGGTGTTTAACGATCAGGGCGAGCTTGAAATTCTGGTGGGTTCACCAGGCGGTAGCCGTATTGTGAGCTATGTGGCACAAACCCTGATTGGTGTGATTGACTACAACCTGGATATTCAGCAGGCCATTAACCTGCCGAAGATCACCAATCGTAACGATTACACTGCGCTGGAAAAAGGCACGCCGATCGAAGCCCTGCAGGGCCCATTGGAAGCGCTTGGCCATAAAGTCAAAGTAGTCGACCTGAACAGTGGTCTGCACGGTATACAGGTAACCTCAAAAGGCTATGTGGGCGGCGCCGATCCGCGACGTGAAGGCGTTGCCGTAGGCAAATGATACTTCGTTTTTAAGGTGCGTCAGATATAACAAAGGCCGGTAAGCATCACTTACCGGCCTTTTTATTTTTAGGCGTTAACAACCAACTCTAAAAATAAGTTAATTATTTGAGGTAATACTTACCACCTGCTGTTTGCGGCTACCAAAGAATGATGATTACGGTTCGTTGCCGGAGTCGCCGGCAGTATAGTAGAGTCTATCGTACCAAACGTCCCTGTGATTCATCCCAGCCACGCCATCCATGGCGTGTCGTTCCTTATACTGCGAAATGCCACTGGCATTTCGGTTATTCGTCACCCATGTGCCGCATCGACTGAATCCTCATCCATGATGATTCTTCTAGTTTGTTATGTATGCCAGTGACAATGACAACACTGAAGAAGGGCACACATTCTGTTCTTTCTCCGACTTATATTAAGGCGCCAATACAATAGTGACGAGCTGAAGTATATATGAGCAGTTTTTTTACTATACGCTAACGGCATTCAGTGCTTGTTCAACATCGGCGATGATATCGTCGATGTTTTCAATGCCCACTGAAATTCGCACCAGATCGGCGCTTACCCCGGCACTGGCCAATTCTTCTTCGTTTAACTGACGGTGCGTGGTGGTGGCCGGGTGACAGGCCAGTGACTTGGCGTCGCCAATGTTTACCAGGCGCAAAATCATCTGCAGCGCATCAATAAACTGTGCGCCGGCTTCACGGCCGCCCTCAATACCAAAACTTAAGATGCCTGATGCTTTACCTCCGGTGATCTTTTCGCAGGTGTCGCGATAGGGGCTATCGGCCAGGCCGGCATAGTTTACCCAACTGACCTTTTTGTGATTGCTCAGATAGGCTGCCAGTTTTTCGGCGTTCTCGCAGTGGCGTTCCATGCGCAGGCAAAGGGTTTCCAAACCCTGCAGGATCTGAAAGGCATTCATCGGGCTGATAGCTGCGCCGGTGTTGCGCAGTGGTACTACCCGGCAACGGCCAATGTAGGCCGCAGGACCAAGGGCCTCGGTATATACCACGCCATGATAAGACGGATCAGGCTCATTCAGCACGGCAAAACGCTCTTTATTGGCTGCCCAGTCAAACTTACCGCTATCTACAATGATGCCGCCCACGCTGGTACCGTGACCGCCGATGTATTTGGTGAGACTGTGCACCACAATATCTGCGCCCAGTTCAAAGGGGCGACACAAAACAGGCGTAGCAACGGTGTTATCAACGATCACTGGCACACCATGTTTATGAGCAATTTCGGCCAGTTTCTGAATATCTACCACGTTACCGGCTGGGTTACCGATTGACTCACAAAAAACGGCCTTGGTGTTTTCATCAATGGCTTTGTCAAAGCCATCGTAATCGTCGTGAGAGACCATTTTTACCTGCACGCCCTGGCGCGGCAACGTATGGGCAAACAGGTTATAGGTACCACCGTAAAGCTGACTGGTGCTCACAATATTGCTACCTACTTCACAGATTGCCTGCAGCGCATAGGTGATAGCTGCCATACCCGAAGCCAGTGCCAGGGCACCAATACCGCCTTCCATTGCCGCCACGCGTTCTTCCAGTACCGCCGTAGTGGGGTTCATGATACGGGTATAGATGTTACCCGCTACCTTCAGGTCAAATAAGTCAGCGCCATGCTGCGTATCGTCAAAGGTATAGGAAGTGGTTTGATAAATCGGTACCGCCGCTGCCTTAGTAGTGGCTTCAGACTCATAGCCGTGGTGCAGTGCAATGGATTCTAATTTCATAGTGATAAATATCCTGAGGTGTCCTGATTAAAACTTGGCCGATATCATGGTTTATGTCACCTATACCTGCAACAAGAAATTTACATTTACCCTCTGATCAACCGCTTATAGTGCTGAATTCATTGATCT
>JAYZXK010000263.1:0-4247 GCA_036141415.1 Pseudomonadota bacterium | reverse complement strand
CTATTACTCCCAAAGGGGCACAGGATTTTAGCCATGGGCCAGTGGAATATAGCGTCTCCTTAATGGGCGAAAAGAAAACCTACCAGGTGAGTGCACAAGTGGCTAATAACCCGATTGTAGATGGCTATTATGCTGATCCTGAAATTATCTATTCCCATAAAAATAACAAATATTATTTGTATCCCACCAGTGATGGCTTTCATGGGTGGTCTGGTAAGCATTTTGAAACATTTTCAAGCCCTGATTTGGTTAACTGGACGCCAGAGGGAACGATTCTGGATTTAGTTACAGATGTCAGCTGGGCCGACAGAAATGCCTGGGCACCAACGGCCATCGAAACAAAGATAAATGGCGAATATAAGTACTTCTACTATTTCACTGCTGCACAAAAAGTGGGTGTAGGCGTTGCAAATGAGCCTACAGGGCCCTTTATTGACTCAGGAAAGCCGCTAATAGACTTTCGTCCGGAAGGTATTGAGTGGGGCCAGGAAATAGATCCGGATGTCTTTAAGGACCCGGTCTCAGGGAAGCATTATTTATACTGGGGTAATGGCTACATGGCGGGCGTAGAGCTTAACCCTGATATGGTGAGTATCAATAAATCTACGCTGACTGTGATGACGCCGGATACTACCTTCAGAGAAGGAGCAGAAGTCTTTTACCGGGATGGGTTGTACTATTTCCTGTGGTCTGAAAACGACACCCGTGATGCCGACTACCGCGTGCGATACGCAACCTCTATTTCACCATTAGGCCCGCTTACGATTCCGGAAAATAACCTGGTGATAGCTAAAGATACTACCCAGCGGATATTTGCTACGGGTCACAATTCGGTGATAAACAAACCGGGCTCTGATGATTGGTTTATCGTTTACCACCGATTTACCCGGCCTAAAGGTGAAAGTATGGGGGGAGATGCGGGTTTCCACCGGGAAGTCAGTATCGACAAACTTCATTTTAACGCCGATGGCAGCATCGCGACAGTCACTCCTACCTTATCGGGAATAACTAAAGCACCCAAATTTCGGTAAAGCTTCTCATTATTTCTTCAAAGTCAGAATGATGCCCGCAAGAAAAAGCGTCATTCTGATCTTGATTCTGCACTCTTGATTTCTTCTATTTCAAAATTTACACCAATAAAAGTCATACAATATTAACTTTTTGTTTGGACTCTAACTAGTTGTTTTAAATGACTTTAAAAAACAAGTTGCCACAAAATATTAACATTTTTTTATTTATTTTTACGGATTTAACACGAGCGAATCGTTTAACACTTAGTCATTGGGCAGAACCTCCAAAGTTGCTCAGTGTATCCGTAAAGTTGTTATTAAAACGTTAAACAAGACGTTTCTCCTGGGAGAAAAACATGCAAGCAAATAAAAAACCGTTTTTGCGTACTGCCGTTGCATTAGCTTTGGCTGCCGCATTCAATCCTGTGTACGCACAGGAGCAAGAAGCGACTGACCAACAGGTTGAAGCAGAAGAAAAACAAGCTGAAAGTGAGGAGATGGTTGAAGTCGTTGAAGTCAGAGGGCTACGCGCGAGTTTAGTCCAGGCTCAGGATCTGAAAAAGAACTCCGATTCGATTATTGATGCCATCGTTGCCGAAGATATCGGTAAACTTCCCGATAATACGGTTGCCGAATCTTTAGCCCGTATCGCCGGTGTTCAGGTGACTCGTGATGGCGATGAAGCTAACGGAATTATTATCCGTGGTGTGCCGGATGTCACCACAACCTACAACGGCCGCGAAATCTTTACGGCGGAATTACGACGCGTTCAATTACAGGATTTTCCATCAGCTGCAATTGCAGGCGTTGAAGTTTACAAGTCGGGCACCGCGGATATTATGGAGCCAGGTCTGGGTGGATTGGTTAACGTTCGTACCCGTCGCCCGTTTGATTTTGAAGGCTCTAAAGTGGCTGCCGGCTTTCACTATACCTACAACGACCAAAACGGTGCCAATGACCCCAGCGGTAATATTTTACTCTCTGATCGTTGGAAATCCGATGACTATGGTGAATTCGGCTTGTTAGCGAACGTGACCTATGCGCAAGCGCAGTATAATACCGGTAACCGTTATAACGAAGCGCAACCCTGGAATATCTGGGAATCTCCCTTTGGCTGGTGGTCGGTAGAAAAACCCGGACAACCTGGTGAGTTTTACACCGGCGCTGATGCGGACCAACAGTTCATTACCCCAACCGGTGTGGGCTTATGGAACGGTGTTGGTAAGCGTTATCGTCCATCTGCTAACTTCTCGGCTCAATGGCGTCCAAATAATGACACTGAGCTCTATTTGGAAGGTATTTATCAGGGCTATCGTAATGAGGGTGGCTATGAGTCACTGAACATCGATTGGCGTCAACAACGTACCCTGACTGACGTAGTGGTTAACGATACCTTTGGTGCCCAGAGTTATACTGTAGATCGCGCCTATGCGGGGATGCGTAAAGGGGTAGATAAAGCCCGTACGGATACTTATCAGTTAGCCATCGGCGGTAAATATAATTCAGATTGGTACACCCTGGAAGCCGACTTGGCCTGGACCGACAGTGAATATAAAAACACTTCGACCAATATTGGTGCTAAGTATGTTGATGAGAATAATGACTTCCCTGGGGAATTAGTTGTTGACTTCAACCGGGGGGACGGCGCGTATTTCTATTATACCGAGCATGATTTTACGAATGCCGACAACTACAAATTTACCGATGCTCAACAAAGTATCTGGAATCCCACTGGCGAAGGCGTTCAGTTCAGAGTTGATATGACTGCTGACACCGGGATTTCTATTTTCCACACCTTCCAGACAGGCATACGTCTGAATCATCGTAAGGCGACAGGTCAGGGCGGTGAACGCTTTATTGACAGATGGGGTGATAATTACTCATTCGCCCAGTTTGGTAACGATATTGGTCTGTCTCCGCTGCAACTTACCGAAGACACGGTGCGTGGGCTGCCAGGGCAACTGAATCAATGGCTGGTCTTCAGTACCGATACCGTACTCAATAACCAGGACGCCATTGCTAACTGGATATACGATTACACGGGTGAAGAAGCGTGGAACACCTCAACTAGTAATCTTGCGTATAACCCTGACTGGTATTTTGGCGCCGAGGAAGACTCGTTCGCGATTTACGGCCAAACCCAATATACCTACGATATTGGTGACTGGATGATCGATGGTACCATCGGTGTGCGTGTGGTTCGAACTGAAGCAACGACCACGGGTAATTCAAGAATTCAGGAAGAGGACGGTACGATAGTTCGCGAATTCAGAACGATTGATACCGACTATACTGACGTGTTGCCAAACATTAGTGTAAAAGCAGTTCTGGACGATATTCAGCTTCGTGCTGGTTATACCAAAACGCGTACCCGGGTTAACTTTGGCGATTTAAACCCGGCTTACCAGCTAACGCCGGCTATTTATCCTGATGACCATGAGTTTTCGCCGGATGAAATTCAATTT
Organism: Pseudomonadota bacterium; assembly: GCA_036141415.1. Lineage (GTDB taxonomy): Bacteria > Pseudomonadota > Gammaproteobacteria > Enterobacterales > Alteromonadaceae > Alteromonas. The sequence goes on along the minus strand of JAYZXK010000263.1, from coordinate 772 downwards.
GATAATTACGCAACATCCGGTAATCCGGACCTGAAACCACTCACCGCCGATAACTTTGATATCAGCCTCGAATGGTATTTTTCAGACACCGGTTATGCCAGTGCTGCCGCGTTTTATAAGAAAATTGAGAACTGGACTAACAGCTATTTCACCGTTATTGAAGATCCGGACTACGGCACGGTGGGGCTGACGCAGCCATTAAACTCAGGTAAAGGTAATATCCAGGGTCTGGAGTTTAACTTCAGTACATTCCTGAATATGGATTCAATCCCGGAGTTTTTCCATCCTTTTGGTTTCAATGTGAATGCCACTTATCTGAAGGGTGAGGAGCAGAAGCCGACCACTAATCCGGATGGTACACCGGGTGAATACACGGATTATGAACCGATCAGATGGTTATCTGACTGGACATACAATGCCGCGATCTTCTACGAGAGAGATGGCTTTGGTACTCGTCTGTCGTACAACTATCGTGGTGACTGGACGCACGGTGAAAACATCGAATATGACTTCCTGTATGGCACTAAAGCCCGGGACAATCTGTCATTCTCAATCTGGTACGATCCTACCGATTATCTGACAATTTATTTCGATATCGCCAACGTGTTAGCCAGACCGTTTAATAACTACTTTACCGCGCCAGCGGGTCATGCCGGTCAGGCTCATATTACCCAACCCAACAGCTGGAGTCAGGACGTACGTGACGAAGGTCGTTACTACGGTATGGGTTTCCGTCTTAACTTCTAAGCTGTAACCGGGCCTTTCTGTCTTT
>JAYZXK010000262.1:0-8379 GCA_036141415.1 Pseudomonadota bacterium | reverse complement strand
GATCGGCCTGAACCAGGAAGATGACATAGTGATCCCCGAGCCGCACAAAAACTACTGGGATGAGCAGGATATCGTGATGATCACCTACGGAGACAGCGTGATCAACGAACATGAGTCACCCTTGTTTACGCTGTTCAGGTTTTTACATACCTACTGCAAAAACACCGTTAACAAAGTCCATATCCTGCCTTTCTTCCCGTTTAGCTCTGATGACGGCTTTTCGGTAATAAACTATTCAAGTGTAAACGAATCGCTGGGTACCTGGCCGGATGTACACCGTATTGCCGCAGAGTACGGTCTGATGTTTGATTTGGTGATAAACCACTGCTCCTCGCGCAGTATGTGGTTCGACAACTTTATTAAAGGCGAAGGCCCGGGCAGTGACTTCTTTTTAACTGCCAATCCCACGGCAGATTTAACCGATGTGACCCGCCCGCGCACCAGCCCGTTACTGCGTGAAACAGAAACGGCAAACGGTACCCAGCACGTATGGTGTACTTTCAGCCATGACCAGGTGGATTTTGACTTCAAAAATCCCAAGGTACTGATCACCTTTATTCAAATCATCAAGCATTACATTGATAACGGCGCCAAGTTATTCCGCCTGGATGCGGTAGCTTTTTTATGGAAAATCATTGGCACTAAATGTATTAACCTGCCACAAACCCACGAAGTGATTCGCCTGATGAGAACGCTGATTGAGCATGTGGATCCCAGTATTATTATTATTACTGAAACCAACATCCCCAACCGCGAAAACCTCACTTATTTTGGTAACGCTAACGAAGCCCATGCGATATATAACTTCTCGCTGCCGCCGCTGTTGGTGAATACCATGGTAACCGGTGACTGTACTTACCTGAAGAGCTGGATGATGAGTATGCCGCCGGCGCAAAACGGTACCACCTACTTTAACTTTATTGCCTCCCACGACGGTATTGGGTTACGCCCGGCGGAAGGCCTGCTGAGTGACGAAGAAATTGGTACGCTGGTGCAGTCTATGCAAAACTTTGGTGGCCGCATTTCGTGGCGCTCAAGTGAACACGGCAAGCAAAAACCTTATGAAATCAACATAACGTTGTTTGATGCCATGCAAGGCACGGTTAAAGGGCCGGATAAATTCCAGGTCGACCGTTTCCTGTGTGCTCACGCAATGATGCTTGGTATGGAAGGTATTCCGGGGCTGTATATCCACAGCTTACTGGGTACTTCCAACGACTACGATAAAGTGGCGAATACTGGCCAGAACCGTTCCATTAACCGCAAACGCTGGGATTACTCTGAACTGGAATCACAGCTGGACTCACCTTATTCGCAACACCATAAGGTGCTAACGCGTTTATCGCAGTTGATCCGTATCCGTAAGGCGCAGGAAGCTTTTCACCCTAACGCTACACAGTTTACCTTACAGTTGGGCCCATCACTGTTTGGTTACTGGCGTCAGAGCCTTAACCGCAGGCAGAGCATTTTCTGTATTTCTAACGTGACTGATGAAGAACAATCTATTTTGTTATCCGATCTGAATCTGATTGGCACCGACAACTGGATTGATTTGATCACCCGCGACCAGATAGAAGATGTATTGGGCTTTGTGCAATTAAAGCCGTACCAAACGGTGTGGCTGAGCAACATGGATTACGAAGAATACCGTAAAAGCCAATAAGTTTGTGTAAGGGCTCCTAAGGGAGCCTTTTTAATGCCTTGGCGAAAACCACCGGGATTTGATGACAGCGTAAAGAGGCATCACTATCAGTAAAATATCGACAGACAGCAAAAATAAAAACATTATTGGCGAGGACTCATAAGTGTATTCTCTGCCTCTTCGGCCACTTATAGAACCGGTCTGTATTGCACTGAATGCAAACCATGAAAAGAGTATAGCTATCAGCACCGCAACAATCTGGGATATCGACCCTAAGGGCTTTTCCTCCTTGGGTTCTGCGAATACTTCTTCAACCGGTACCACTGGCTCACAATAACCTTTAAGTTTTAGTTCGTCCTTAATCGATTCCACCCGCTCCGGATAAGCCTGTTTATCGATAGAGTCCAGCGCTTCACAGAGTTCTTCCACACTATAGTTTTTATAATTCGGTTTCATATTTTGTGTTTCTTATCGCTTCTGAAGGCTTAGGGTTTTCACGAGATTTAGCACCGGCTATTAGTGATAATCATATTGGTGATCATGCTGACCCGGCTTTGGCTATCGCCATCCCGCAAATCTATATCAATTTTTCGGCCTTTTTGTAACTGCTTTCGCAGGTCATTGTGAACACAAACCAGATTGAGAATTGTGGCTTTCCACTCGGCTTTGAGTTGTTTATGCGGGCGCTTATAATTTGTGGGGGCGAGATCGGCACCATCAGAATAGGTAAAAATTAGTTTGATCACCGGCTGCGTAGTGCTCATGCCATCAAAAGTAATATGTTGTAATTCCGGCTCGAAATACTGTTTTAAGGCCTGATGGTATTCCTTATCCTGCCATTGTGGGTAGTTACCGAAAAACAGCGTAAATAAAAAAGATAAAACAAACACGCCAACAACGATGTAGCTGTATTGTTTTACAAAAGCAGCAACCAACCACTCTGCTTTCTGTTTAAACTGGCGAGCTTTCACAACGCTCCCATCTGCAAAGTAGACCGACGTTTAACCTGGCAGGCAGCGTCCATTGGCAACAACGCATCATCAGGTGATTTGCTCCGTGTTGCCGCGCTTTTGTATCTCTTTTTGATACTGTCGCTCGGTAACAAACCACAAAAAACCACCAAACAAACAGCCGCCAATAGACCAGGTTACTGCGCCAATGATTACCTGTGCCCACTGGATTACGCCTTGCTCGTCAAACACGTCGTTTACTACAAAGGTCATGACGATAAACATTGGTATACCCCAGCACAAAAAGCCTTGTACGAGGGTGAATTTTACTGCCCCCTGCTTTCGTTTTTGTTGCCAGTTTTTAAAATCCTTTTGTTTCATATTTTATGCAACTTTTGACCTTTAATCTCTAAGTACCTAGCACATTTAGTTGGTAACTAAATAATTGGGTTGAGAGGTAGAAATGAAACGTCGCCCACGCCACACAGCTTTAAGGCGCCTTCTCTGATATTGGCTCGCCAATACTCACAAGCCTATCATTTTTAAAATAAAAGCTAATATTCTGATAAACCACCTGTTCCTTATCATCCACAATAAAGGCATCAGGGTTAGCCTGACGTAAAAGAAAAACTACGTCTTTTTTAGAGGTAGACTCAATGCCGGTAACGATGAGGTTTCCCAGCTCATTAATAGCTTGTTTCTGTGAGTGAAGCTCCATTGCGGAGTACTTATTTGTTGCGGCCTGGTCTATAACAACCAGACACCAATAGGCATTAGACACCAGCAGTACGAAAAAACAAAACCAAAACCCATCCTTCCAGCTTTTAACCACCATGGTTAGATTTCCTTTTGGCCGTTAACAGCGCTTTTCGAGCGCGGTTAACCTTTTACGAATATCGTTGAGCACGAGCAAACCGCCAAGAAATACAGCACCAAATATGGCCGCCATTATTAGCCCAAGAATACCACCCCACAGGCCATTTACATTAAAACCCACCGCAAAACCCACAACCATCATTACCCATAAGGCAATTTCCAGCAGTAAGGAATATAACTTAACGACTAATTCAGATAGCATGTTTCGTTTCCCTGTCGTTTTTGATTAACCATTTTATTCAACACACATCACTTTTCGCCTAAGAGTGAAGCGATATTTTTGGCTATGATTAACTCTGGATTGAAAAATAAAAAGACCCCGCAAGAAACAACAGTAATAGCCCAAATACAACGTAAAAAACGGATACCGTATTGTTTGGCTTTATTGCGTTAGCTTGGAAATATTCATTGATGCCGGGAATTAGTTTAGCCAGTAAGTAACTGTGTTTAGCGTTTTTCAGCTTAAGCTGCCCGGTACCCACCCAGCTTTGTACAGACACCTGCAGATCGGCCTTCATATCCTTTAGTTTGATTAACGAAAGCCGCTCTTCAAATTCAATATTATTTTTGTGCAGCGCGTAATGTAATGAATTTCTGAATGACTCATCAGAAATACCTATAGCTATATAGCCTTTGAGTTGGAACCAGCAAAAAGCTAACAAAACGAATGTCATTAGCGGGCTGATGTAAGCGATTAGCCCTAAGTCACCGGGAGAAGAAAATTGATATTCGAATATCAAAATGACTTTAGGCAGCAGTGCGAAAAGCATTATTACAATGAATATTTTTGAAGAGATCAGCAAGGGTTTCTTTGCAACGATCACCTTAATACCGATGTACAAAAAAAATAACGCCATTGCGGCGGTCACGATCAAATAATACGTGCTCATAATAAAATTCCTTTTTAATTGAACAGCTAAATCCTAACCTTGGAGCGGTACGAACTGCCTCTGCGACGCTTAGTCCTGAGCCCCTTTATACTGCGACCTCCTGCACTAGCGCCTTAACTGGCCGCCGCACTTGCCAGGAACTGCTCGGCTTGCCTGGGAGAACTCAGCCGGATGCAGTTTATTGCTTTAGTTGCCGGGCTGTTAAACAGTTTGGCGTATTTCTTTCTGGTTTTCCAATAATTACTTAGCATCCAAAGCACTACCGAGTCGGAGGAGAAAAAATTACGCCTGAAAGACTCTTTGTTTCCCGTACCGGGCCAAATCTCTTTTTTTGTGTAGGCTCGCCTAACAGAGCGAAACAGCATTTGTTTAAACGTATGCCAAAAACCGTAATCCAGCCACACAATAGTATCGACGTATTGCCACTTAAACGCATTGGTTTTGGACTGATTGCCGTCTAATACCCATGACTCTTGTTCAAGCAACGGCTTAAGTGCAGCGATAAAGTCTTTAAGCGCCAGATGCTGCCAGTTGGGTAACCAAAATACAGCGTCCATTTCGATATACGGTACATCGAGTTTTGCTGCAAGTCGGCTGCTAAAATGTGACTTACCGCTCCCGCTGGTGCCAACTACATTTATTCGTTTCATTTTGGAAAGCCTTACTAGTAAGCAACCTTTGATTTCTAACAACAAACGAATTTGTAGAAATGGCTCCGGTCCAAGTGAATTAAATATAACGTAGCTGGAACTGGCAGAAACAAAACCAGCGATAAGGCCCAATTAGTGCTAACTAATCCTATCGATGCAAATAAAGATGCCCCCATCCCTAACAGCAAATAAATGACCAATCGATATAACAGCGCTCTTGAATCAATATGCCGCTTATCCAAAGTTAACAGCAACACTACCCCGCGCAAACCGCTAAGGCCACATATAAGAACCATCACAGCGGCCAATAGTCCACTGGAGGGCTCAATGAAAAGAAGAGTCGCCCAAAGCGGACTCACCATCAATGCAAAAGTCACCAGAAAGACCGAAGGCCCGTAAGACAAAATGAGTAGTGTTTTAAAAAGAGCACTGTTCATATTAGTCGTTTAGCCCTTTATTCCGAGCATGAACAAACAAGTAGTAATATATTAAAACATAGCTTCTGGTGATCCCCTCACAGACCTCTTTGCTCATGTTATCTTTGTACGCTTTTTGTTCCCACGTTGATAACTCTGGCATCACCTTAACGATATAGGGTAAAAATACCATCTCGTGATCTACAGATTTGCTTGAAGTGAAAATGGCGATGCCCAGAAAAAAGATGACAACGGACAATATTCCAATACCCAAATATTTTAATACCTTTTTCTTTTTTACTCCTGCGGGTATCACGCCATAAATTTGCGGCACAAGCTCGCAGCGAAACTGCGAAGCAGAGCCTGGCATGGTTGCGTTGTTAATCTTTGACTATTAGCTATCATGCTTGATTTCGATTGTAGCATCTTCGAATATTGGTACGAAATCTTCGCTGCTTTCTAGCTTCAAAAGTATCGACAAGTTAACCCTGTTGAGATCAGGCGGTAGACTTTCAAATCCAGAGTTAACAGAGAAAGCAAATTTTCCGCCACTACTGTTGGTGAGTAATTGCTGGACTTCTTGAAAATTTTTAACAGATTCTGCGCTCAAATTGAAAGTATATTCTGTTTTGGCTTCGTCAACTGCAAGCCACCCTTCTTCGGCTGGAATAGAATGCCTTTCAATTAACGCTAATGGAAACTGGTAAATCCTACTTCCCTGGTCAGTTTCTAGCTCAAGTCCCAGATCTACTTTATCAATATCAATTTCGACAGGCTGATCGATTATGATTTTTGCTTTGATGTCTGTGGGTTCAAGGGCAACAAAATCACTCTTTTGAAAAGAACTGAATTTCAACATTGTACTCAGCGGAATGCTCGCGCATCCGCTAAGAATAAAAACGAACAAAAAGCAAACTAGCTTCACTTAAAACATCCTTGTTGTACTTTAACCATGCATCGCAATGCGCATCTGCATGCGTTTACTTGGTGATGAGATTAGTTGGAGTAATAAAATGCAAGATTTATGTGACATCCATGCCCCCAAGAAAGCTACAAATTTAAGCTTAAACAGCGATTTATTGCAAGAAGCTCGAAATTTAAAAGTTAACCTGACTGCAACCATTGAGCAAGCACTTAGAGACAAGCTAAAAAGGTAACCGTCCGGTAATCCCACCTATCGTTTAGCAAACTGCCATGGTAGTAGCTGCTCGATATCTGTTTCGGGTTTGCTGAGCTGTTCCAGGCAGTTCATGACATACTCGAACACATTAAGGTCATTTGCCTTTGCGGTTTCGATGATGCTGTAGAGGATGGCGCTGGCATTCGCACCGGTTGCAGTCTGGCTGAACAGCCAGTTTTTTCTGCCAATGACGAAGGGCTTGATTGCTCGTTCCGCGCGGTTGTTGTCGATGGCGAGATGGCCATCGAGTGTGTAACGCACCAGTTTATGCCATTGACTAAGGCAGTACTGTATTGCCTCACCGAGTTTTGTTTTCGGTAACACCTGTTGGGCTGATTTTGTCAGCCAGGTATGAAGTTGGTTCAGTAATGGCAGGCTCTTTTCCTGCCGTGTGGCACAGCGTTGTTCTGCTGAGCTATCTTTTAGCTGGGTTTCGATACGGTAGAGCTTTTGGATATGGTTCAGGGCCCAGTCAGCTTTGCCACTGCCTTTCTTACCCGCCCCTTTTTTGGCCTCCATGAACTTGCGTCTGGCATGAGCCCAGCAGCCTACTAAGGTAGCCTGTGTTTGCTCGTAGCCAACATATCCATCGACTTGTAGATAACCGTTATAGCCGTTTAGGAAGTCCACGACACATTGACCGGCCCGACTATTGTGGTAGTCGTACAGCACGATATTAGGTATCTCTGTATCGGGTATATTTTTGCCAGGTGAGTCAGCGCCACTGGCGTACAGCCACATATAGCTATTCGCTTTCTCAGATTCAACGACCTTCAGCGTGGTTTCATCCGCCGCTATAACCGGTTGTTGTAGCAGATGTTGATGAAGCTGGTCATAAAGCGGCTTAAATAACTCAGCACAACGGATTATCCAGTCTGCCATGGTTTTGCGGCTGAGTTCGATACCGTGCTGTTTGAACATGGCTTCCTGCCGGTAGAGTGGCAGGCCATACTGGTATTTGCTGGTGATTATCTGACTTAACAGGCTCGGCGTTGCATAGCCTTTGGGGATAACGCTATGTGGCACCGGCGCTTGTTTGACCGTGTTGCTGACACCCTCTTTTTCGCAGGTACGGCATGCATACTTCGGACGTACATGCTCGATCACTTTTACCTGAGCGGGGATAAACTGAAGCTTCTCTGACTTATCTTCACCAATACGATGGAGTTCACCTGTACAGCAGCTACAGACTTTTTCTTTATCACTAATATCGTGAACGATAACTTCGCGAGGCAGGTCTTTAGGCAGCGGTTTACGGATGGGCTTTTGACGGGTGTAGCTAATCGTTTCTTCGGCTATTTCAGCTTCGACAACCAGTTCTTCTGCTTCATTGAACAACTCACCCTGCCCAGGGTGGCCTTCAGTACTTTTACCGAACTGCTTGTGCTGGGCAATACGAAACTGCTCTTCGAGATATTGATACCGAGACATAACCTGCGACAACATCTTTTTCAGTGTCGCGGGATCGTCGGGTAAGTTTTCGATATCGATATTCATGACGTTATTATCATGCAATAAGATACTGATTACCCGACATTATTAAGACTATTTCGTGATCGTTCATCGCTGCTTATGATCACAGGTTATAAGCCGGAGGCGTTGTAGTGCAACGGCTGATGGCCTACTACATCGTAGCCCGATAGCAGCCACTGTAACTGTTGTTCACTCACATGCATCTGCTGTAAGTCCGTATCGCCAGGCCACTTAAACCGGTGCTTCTCAAGTCGCTTGTACCAAAGAGCGAAGCCAGTTTTATCCCAGTAGAGGATTTTGAG
>JAYZXK010000261.1:0-10219 GCA_036141415.1 Pseudomonadota bacterium | reverse complement strand
CGCGCCCAGTGCAGCAAAATCCGGCGCTGACTGATAGGGAATAGTGGCCAGACGCGGCGCCGGCAACAGCTGCTCGAGCGTCGCCAGATTTTCGTTAAAATAAGGCATATCGGGGGTCAGCGTATTAGCCACCCAGCCTTTAATTTTGAGGCCGTCAGCCTTTACGGCTTCAGCGGTCAGTAACGCGTGATTCAGACAACCAAGACGCATGCCAACCACAACGATCACATCAAGCTGAAGAGCTTTTACCACGTCACTTAAAAAACGTTGATTGCCAATGGGTAAACGCCAGCCACCAGCACCTTCCATCAGCAGCACATCAGCTTGCTTGTCAAGCAGATGATCAAAGCCACTTTTAATCACGGCTTCACTGATTGGCTCACCTGCAAGCCTGGCGGCAATATGCGGCGCGATTGCCGGCTCCAGCGTCACAGGATTTACCTCTTTAAGCGTTAACTCGACATTGGATGCCTGCTGTAGGGTCAGCGCATCTTCGTTTTGCCACTGGCCGTTGTGCCATTCACAACCCGCTGCCACAGGCTTGTAGCCTATGGCTCGCTTGCCGGCCATTACCGAGGCTTTAAGTAACATTGCGCTTACGTAGGTCTTGCCTACTTCGGTATCCGTGCCGGTAACAAAAAAAGCCTGGGTCACAGTGGTTTCTCCAGCGTCAGATGTAATACGGTATAGGTGTTGGTTAACTGCCCCTGCTCGTTGCGTGGCATCGCTTCTTCAAGTTGGTTTAGCGCTTTGCGGGTTAGCCCCTGGCGCTTAGTGCCCTGCGCGCTACTGCCAGCGCCAACGCCTTTAATTGAGCGCAGCAGTTGCCAAATCTCATCAAACTCATCGCTGTATTCAACAAGTTCATGTGAGTCATAGTTCAAACCGGTCTGGCTCAGCGCATTAAGCCAATCGCTGGCGGTGAACAGCTGATTAATATGTAGCGATACCCCGGCAGCGCGACTTGCCCGGCGTAATTCAGCCAAAGAACCGTCCACCATAATGGCCAGTTCGGCGCGACCACCATGGTGCAACACCCGGGATATCTCAGCGAGAGCGGCTTGCGGACGACGGCACCACTGCAGAGCCATGGAAGAAAACACCATATCAAAGGCGGCGCTCTGCCAGGGTAGTTGCTCGGCATCGCCCTGCACAAAATGGATAGCAGGGTAATTTCGCTGCGCCTGCTCGACCATGCCTGCGGCCAAATCGAGCCCGGTTGTCGTAGTGGCTATAAGGCTTAAATGCTGAGTGTGACGGCCGGTGCCACAGCCGATATCCAGCGCCTTGTTTACAGGCTGTTCAGGTACACGGGCGAGCGCTGCTGTGGCTATCTGCGCCTGAATATTGGCTAACTTGTCATATCGACTGGCTGCGCCACTGAAGCGTTTGGCCACATCGCCTTTTTCAGTTGCCTGCTGCACAGTTGTGAGCGGTTCAATCAGGGCCATGTTGTAACTCCTGTCGCACCAGAGACAGTCCGTCTACCAGAGCGTCGATGTCCTGGCTGGTGTGCACGGCACTCAGAGTAATGCGTAGCCGATCCGAGCCTTTCGGTACCGTTGGATGGCGCATGGCCGGCACCCATAGCCCTCTGTCCGACATTGCTTTGGAATACTGGCGGGCCAGTTCTGGTTCGCCCACAATTAACGGTTGAATGGCGCTTTCTGAGTCGAGCAGTGTCAGGCCTTCCTGCCTGGCGCGCTGTTTAAAATAGGCAATATTGCCATGCAGCTGCTCGCGCTGCGAGCCAGTAGTTACGCAGTTCAGCGCGTAAATGGTAGCGACCGCCTGAGCCGGCGGAAAGGCCGTAGAATAAATATAGTGGCGCGCATAGTTAACCAGGTAATCAATCAGGCTGTGACTACCCGCTACAAAAGCACCGGCAGTGCCCACGGCTTTGCCAAAAGTACCCATAACAATCTGACAATCCTGCTGCTTGAGGCCAAAGGTTTCCACCGAGCCCAGCCCATTATCGCCGGTAACACCAAAAGCATGGGCATCATCCAGCATCAGCCAGCTATCGGACTGCTTGGCGCAACTAACCAAAGCGTTAACATCAGGGCTATCACCATCCATACTGAACACCCCTTCCGAGGCAATCAGTCGGTTTGCCCCTTCGCACTTAGTCAACAGGGTTTTAAGGTGAGCTGTATCGTTATGGGCAAAGCGGCGCAGATTGCCCTGACTGGCAAGCGCCCCTTCAATAAACGACGTGTGCATAAATTTATCGGCAATAATCTCTCCGGACGAAGCAAATAACGCCTGACATACGGCCTGATTGGCAGCAAAGCCGGAGTTGAATAACAGCACCGCATCGTAGCCCAACGCGTCTGCCAGCATAAGTTCCAGCTCACGGTGAGCCACGCTGTAACCCGTTACCAACGGTGAAGCACCGCTGCCGGCACCAAATTGCGCCAGTCCTTCAACCCAGGCCTGTAACACGCCCTGGTCGTGACGCAGGCCTAAATAATCATTGCTGCCGAAGTTAAGATAATGCTTTCCATCAACCGCAATTATACCATCCCGCTCATAGTCGATAGCGGTGCGCTGGCGATAATAGCCCTGCTGCTGGCGCTCAGATAACTGCGCATCCATAAAATCAAAGGCCATTATGCAGACTCGGTTTGACCTTTTTCGGTGGCGTCATAAAACAGTTCAGACTGCGGGGCATTTTGTTGTTCAATCGCTTCTTCCAGCGCCAGCTGGTGTGCTTCGTCAGAATACTCCCGGGTGCGCTCAGAATTAATGCCCAGCTTTTTAAATAACACCACGTCCTCGTGCGTATCCGGATTGGAGGTGGTGAGCAGCTTACAACCATAAAACATGGAATTAGCACCAGCCATAAAACACAGCGCCTGCATTTGCTCATTCATTTGTTCACGACCCGCCGACAGGCGAACATGGGACCTGGGCATCATGATTCGCGCTACCGCAATAGTGCGGATAAAATCAAAGGGTTCCATATCGTCCAGTTTATCCAGCGGCGTGCCATCTACCTTAACCAGCATATTGATCGGCACACTCTGAGGCTGCTCCGGCAAATTGGCCAGCTGAATAAGCAGCGATGCGCGATCGGACAGCGTTTCGCCCATGCCGACAATGCCGCCCGAGCACACATTCATCCCCGCCTCGCGGACATTTTGCAGGGTATCGAGGCGATCCTGGTAGGTACGGGTGGTAATAATATCGCCATAAAATTCCGGCGAGGTATCCAGATTATGATTATAGTAATCCAGACCAGCTTGTTTGAGCGCAACCGCCTGGTCTCGGGTTAACATGCCCAGCGTCATGCAGGTTTCCAGACCCATCGCCTTCACCTCGGCAACCATTTGAGTAAGGTAAGGCATATCGCGCTCTTTAGGATTACGCCAGGCAGCGCCCATACAAAAACGGGTAGAGCCGGTTTGTTTAGCTTCTTTAGCGCGTTCAATGACCTTTTCGATTTCCAGCAGACGTTCTTTTTCAAGGCCGGTATCATAGCGGGCGCTTTGTGGGCAGTATTTGCAATCTTCCGGGCACGCGCCGGTTTTGATGGATAACAGTGTGCTCACCTGCACCTGATTAGGATCAAAATGCTGACGATGAACCACCTGAGCCTTAAATAACAAATCGTTGAAGGGCATTGCATACAATGCCTCTACTTCTGCCCGGGTCCAGTCATGTCGAACGACCGCTTCAGTGCTATTATGTTGTGATGCCAGCATCGCCTATCCTTTACTCTTATTGTCTGGTCGCTTAGTCTATGCCCCAGCAAAGACTTGTCAACCAAATTAACATTTTAAACTTTACCATTGTGCATAATTTAACCAATAAAGAATTTGACCAACAACATATCTGGCATCCTTATACTTCAGCCATCGATCCCTTGCCTTGTTTTGAGGTCAGTAGCGCCATTGGTGCCGAGATTACCCTGGCCTCGGGAGAGACCCTGGTGGACGGCATGTCCAGTTGGTGGGCCGCTATCCACGGATACAATCACCCGACTTTAAACGCTGCCGCCCACCAGCAAATTGATAAATTTAGTCATGTTATGTTTGGCGGCCTGACCCATGAGCCAGCCGTTAACCTGTGCCGACAATTACTTGGCATGGCACCGGCAGGCCTTGAGCGGGTGTTTCTGGCTGACTCCGGTTCGGTATCAGTGGAGGTAGCGATTAAAATGGCCGTGCAGTACTGGGCGTGTCAGGGCAGACCGGAAAAGTCGCGGCTTATTGCGCCCCGCAATGGTTATCACGGCGATACCTTTGCCGCTATGTCGGTTTGTGATCCGGTTAATGGCATGCACAGCCTGTTTACCAATACCCTCACCAAGCATGTGTTTGCTCCGGCGCCGCAAACCCGGTTTGGGCAGGCCTTCAGTGAAGACGACATTCTGCCGCTGGAAGAGCTTTTTGCCCGACACCATGAAGAGCTGGCGGCGCTAATCCTTGAGCCTGTTGTGCAAGGCGCTGGCGGTATGCGGTTTTATCATCCCGAATATTTACGCCGTTGTCGGCAGCTTTGCGATACTTACGATGTGTTACTGATTTGCGATGAAATTGCCACCGGATTCGGTCGTACCGGTAAACTGTTTGGCTGCGATCATGCCGAGATTAGCCCGGATATCATGTGTGTCGGCAAGGCTCTGACCGGCGGTTACATGACGCTGGCGGCCACGCTGTGTACCGAGGATGTGGCACGCGGTGTTTGTGAAGGTAGTCCCGGCGTGTTTATGCACGGTCCCACTTTCATGGGTAACCCGCTGGCCTGCGCGGTGGCCGGTGCGAGCTTATCACTGATTAATCAGGGTGACTGGCGGGCTCAGGTACAAGGCATCGAAACCCAGCTTAAAGCTGAGCTTTCCCGCTGTAATGAACTTGCCTGCGTGCAGGATGTCAGAGTATTAGGGGCAATTGGCGTAGTGGAAACCAAACACCCGGTAGATATGAAACGTTTACAGCCTTTGTTTGTAAATAATGGTGTATGGATACGACCCTTTGGCAAGCTGGTGTATATTATGCCCCCCTACGTCATTTCATCTGAGCAGCTCAGCCGGCTAAGTGATGCCATCTATCACTGCCTGAGCAGTACTTACGGTTAAGACATTAAGGAGCGCGCTTCAATGATTATCCTGCGATTAATCGACAAGATAGTGTTTGCCGCGCTGCTTATCCTGATGCTACAGGTGCCGATTGTCACCGACCATTACATGCAATACCTCAATGGCTATGTGGATGCCACCCAGGCCGAGGTAGATCATTATCAGCAACTGGCCGACACCTACGGTTACACCGATATCAAAGCCATGCTCACTGCCCTGCAGGCCAACCAGGATCCGCTGGTACGAGACGATGCGCAGCACAAGCAAACCGTAATGCAGGCGCATAATGAGGCGCAGCAAGCCTTGGCCAACCTGCGTACCAGCAACTATTTTGAGCAAGCCTGGTATTTTGCTCAACCTGCTCAGTACCAACGACTCAGTCAGGTGCTAAACCTCTACCAACCATCTTTGCCACTCAAGCCGCAGGCCATTGGCTCAGCCCTGGTTACCTCACTTAGCCTGTATTTACTGCTTTGGCTACCGCTAGCGTGGCTTCGCCAGCGACGTAAAAAGCGCCGTCAGGTTTTCACTCATTAATATTTTTACAAGCTGATCGGCAATCAGGTATTAAAATTGCTACCTAATCATCATGGTATACACCTTTTATTTACAATTTATCGCTTAATATTTATCCAGTATCGCTAAACGCCCCACTTTCTCGGGCCAAGCGATTGAAGTGAGGAAATAACCATGACAGATACACCAAAAAATCAAACCTTAATTACTGGCCAATTGTTGCAAATCAGAGACAAACTGATGGCCAAGCGTCATTTGATCCCGGCCTCGTTCCAGGCAGAGTGGGATTCGCTGGCCGAGAAAACCGAAATGTTCGATCCGGCCAACCAGGGTCAGTTAAGCCACGCAGGTAATCAGATGGTCACCAAGCGTTCGGCTTTCAAAGGCACAGTTAATGATTTACTGCAGTTAGTTGAAGCCATGCGGAACCTAAACCGCCAGATCAAAATCACTGCACATTAGTTCGCCACTCCCAAGCTCCGGGAGCCGCCGCCGCAAAACAATCGCGGCCTGGACCCGGCGCTTGCCATAACTGGTCATGCGCTGGAAGTCTTCCCGGGCAACAGGCACGTGCTGGTAATCGAGGATCCGTGATACGGCCGTGTCGGTATCAGGGTCCGGATCGTGAATATACACGCAGTGTTCATCGGTCCCGGTGAGCACCACCCAGTGGGGCGCTTTAGAGCGGTCCAGCCGATAAGTACTGATTAAACACATCAGTGCACTGTGTGGAGCATTGGCTTCCTTATCCAGAATATCCAGCCAGTTACTGTAGAATACCGGTACCTGGCGTGCCTCGGCTTCTACCACAAACTGTTGCTCTACGATCGCCAGGGTCTGGCGTTTGTGTTCATTGCGCACGCCGTCGACAAATAATGGCCCTTCGTGACTTAAATACACTTTCACATCAAAGCCCCGTTCCATGGCCGACATTGCCAGTCCCAAAGGGTGTGTACCTGCCGGTCCACTGGTCATGTACACGGTATTCGATTCACGCCAGATAGCAAATTCTTCGGTCTGGGTTAATCTAACCGATGGATCAATCATTGCCATCGCCATCATCAGGCTGGCCGGCCCACAGGTAAAAGCGGTAGATTGCTGATACCAGGGGCATAACCTGTGCTGAATATCCGGCGTATCCAGCGGCAGCGTTTTTTGCATACGAATCGCAGTTGCGTCATCCTCATAGTAATGCGGGGTAACAGCAAAAGACTCAAACCCCAACCGGGTATACAGCCGGATGGCAGAAGCATTATGCTCAGCCACTTCCAGTCGCATATACCGCTTGCCGCGTTTACTGGCGCGTTTTTCCAGATAACCAATAATGGCTTCAGCCATCCCCTGCCCGCGCGCTTGTGGCGCAACAGCCAGTGAGTATAAACGGGTCAGCAGCGTACCGCGTCGGACTAACAGCAAACCGTACCCCACCAGCTCACCACTGGCGTCGGCCACCACCATCTCAGCATTGTTGCTGTGCAGGTAATGCCGAAAGCTGCGACGGCTAAGCCTGTCAGCACTGAAACAGGTATTTTCCAGCGCCAGCAGCGCAACCAGGTCGCTGTTGTGCGCAGGCCTTAGCAACCAGTGCGAATGTTCGGCGTTCATGCCTGGCGCCCCCGGCGTTCAAGGCGGCTGACGAATTCCTGCATGATCAGCAGATACAATTCGTTGCCCAGGTATTTATCTTCAATGCCAGCATCAATATTAGGGTTGTCGTTTACCTCAATCACATAAACTTTATTGCCCCGTTGTTTTATATCCACGCCGTACAAGCCTTTACCCGCCACATCAGCAGCTGCAATAGCCGCTTTAAGTACCTGTTTAGGCACTTCAAAAGTTGGCATGGTAACGAAATCACCTGAGTCTGATTTACCGTCTGCGTGGTTATAAATCTGCCAGTGATTACGCGCCATAAAATACTTACAGGCATAAATCGGCCGGCCACCAAGCATACCAATGCGCCAGTCAAACTCAGTAAAGATGTATTCCTGAGCCAACACCAACGAGGATGCCTCCAGCATCATGGTGAGTTTATCCTGCAAGGCTACCAGGGTTTCCACTTTATATACGCCTTTAGAGAAGGAGCTTTCCGGTAGCTTTAAAATAATTGGCAACTGCAATGCATCAATTAAAGCTTCACACGTGGTTAACTCTGCATCGGTCACAAACTGACTCTTTGGCGCGGGCACCTTGTGATAACTAAAAGCATCCTGCAGAAAAATCTTATTACAACAACGCAATATGGACTGACTGTCGTCCATTACCACAACCCCTTCTCGCTCTGCAGCGCGGGCCAGGCGGTATGTCTGATGGTCAATCGCAGTGGTCTCACGAATAAACAGGGCATCGTACTGCGCTACATCACCAATGGTTTCTGCTGTGACTACCTCGGCGTGAAAGCCCGCTTTACCAGCCGCTTTGACAAACTGTGCAATGGCTTTTTTATCACTGGGCGGGGTGGATTCCTTGGGATCAACCAATATCGCCATGTCCCAACGTGATTGCTTGCTTTTTGCCGAAGTACGCCATTGCTGCTGAGTAAACTGACTCAGTCGCTCAACAAAGCTGCTTTGCAGCGCATCAGGGATCGCATTGAAACCTACCGATTCACAGGCAACCGAGGCCTGTTCATAGCGAACAGTGAGCTTCAGCAGCGGGCTTGGATAACGATTAAAAGCAGAAGCGGCAATACGTTTCAGGCGGCTGTCTTCTGTTTTACCAAAGCACACAAAAAACTCACCACCAAGGCTTTCGATGATGGCCTTTTCCTGGGGTTTAATGACCAGCGACTGGCCTTCCTGCCCCGCTTTAACCAGACGTAAATCATTAATCGTATTTACACTGGGGATCACCCGGTGCTGCCGGGCTTCGGCGAGCAAAGAACAGTAGTAACCATTACTCAGGTATTGCTCTGTGTCACACAGATTAATAACCCGCGTTTTCGGTTCGTTCCACTTTGGGTAATCCGACAAATATTGCTCAAAACTCAAAACAGTTAATGAGGGTACGTCCAGCGTGATGTGTTGATTTGCCACAATCAGAGTGTGATGCATGAAAAAATAAATGTCCTTACACGAACGCTTACAGGCAATCGGCCCTATTGCCAGATCGCTGCCAGCGATGATTTATTGCGCTATAGTACTGGTAAGCGAGTCGCACGAATAACGGATTATTTTTATCGTTACGACCTGTTTTGTTTGTGCTGCGACCGATGTATTTGCAATGTGAAAGGGTTATGCTCTATTCTGCGCCTACCCCGGCACCATTGGTAGGTGCACAGGCTGTTCAAGGAGATTATATGTTGTTAGCGAGTGTCGCTATTCTCATCGGGTTACCTTTACTGTTGTGGAGTGCAGATAAGTTTGTCGGCGGTGCTGCCGTCGTTGCCAAGCACTTTGGCCTGTCGCCGATTCTTATCGGTATGCTAATCATTGGCTTTGGTACCTCAGCGCCGGAGATCATCGTATCGATTATTGCCGCGATGGAACAGAGTTCAGGTATCGCACTGGGTAACGCCTATGGCTCTAACATCGCTAACATCGCACTCATCCTTGGTATTACGGCGCTTATCAGCCCAATAGCGGTTCGCTCGCAAATTATTCGCAAAGAGCTGCCAATCATGCTGGGCCTGACTTTCTTCGCAGCCTGGCAAGTACTGGATTTAAAAGTATCAAAAGATGATGCTTTCTCCTTGCTCGGCCTGTTTATCCTGTTGATTTCCTGGAGTATCTGGACCGGCATGCGCGGCGACAAAGACGCCCTCGCAGCAGAATATGATGAAGAGCTCAAGCTCGCCGACACCAATCTTAAAAAAGAAACCCTGTGGCTGGTAGTCGGGCTTATCATTCTGGTAGCAAGCTCAAGATTATTGGTATGGGGCGCGGTGGAAGTTGCAACCTACTTTGGGGTCAGTGATGTGGTCATTGGCTTAACCATAATCGCTATTGGCACCTCATTACCGGAACTGGCTTCCTCATTGGTTGCCGTGAAAAAAGGCGAACATGACCTTGCGCTGGGTAACGTGATTGGCTCCAACATGTTTAATACCCTGGCAGTAGTCGGCATTGCCGGGGTTATTCACCCCATGGAAGTCAGCTCTGATTTCCTCTATCGCGACGTGCTGTTTATGCTGGTTGCATCGGTAGCATTGTTTATTTTCTGTATTGGCCTTAAAGGGCCCGGTCGCCTGAACAGGCTGGAAGGTGGTGTATTTGTAGCCGCCTACGCGGGTTACACCTGGTATTTAATTAACAGCAGCTTTATATAGGCCATTATATAGGTAATAAGAGTAGCGCTGCCTTATGACAGCGCTGCAGCATTAAGGGTAACCAGGCTCAGTGAGCTGATCCCGGCCAGAATAAATAAATTAACGCCATAACGGTCGCTTTTACGCCGGTTGCGGCGCGAACGCAAAAACATGGTGACTAAGCTGGTTACCAGACAAGCCTGCAGTAACATTACCAGCGCATCAATATATTCAGCAGACCAGCTGGTGCGGCCTTCTATTCCCCAGAATTGTTGCACACCAGAAACCATTTCCGGCCGGGCAAAATGAAATAAAATTAAGCAAATAAGCAGCGATAACCAGGCGAGGGAATTTAAGGTAACAACCACCTTGTA
>JAYZXK010000260.1:0-7791 GCA_036141415.1 Pseudomonadota bacterium | reverse complement strand
CTGAGAGTCGTTTTGCTATCGAGCGGCTTAAGCGGGAACTGCGAAATGCAGTGCCAAACAGTGTTCGAATTACTGGTAACAGCAATTATCACTGCATGGAATTTGTCCCTATAAACTGGGCCACGGTGTATACCGAGTTACCGAAGCGCAATGATCCCACTTACGAAATTGATGTTGTCGCACTGCATGATATTAACAATGTACCTTACAGCCTGCCCACGGGTAACAATTTCGCCGTAGTTTACCCAACGCGCAGTGAGGATATTTATGATCCGGGCAACGGACATCGCGTTACTGTCAGCAGTTGCAGCGATGATGGTGACGGCGACTGCACCACGCTGGATGACAGCGATAACATTGTGCAGCTCGAGGTAACCGGGTTACTGGCTCAGGAGTCACCTGCTTCCCGGGTTTATCTGATAGACCGTGCCGTGAGTTACTGTGTGTATCAGAATCGCCTTATTCGCTATGAAAATGATTTGCTGGTGAATCAGTTGGGGGCTTTTCCCGGCCTGCCGGTGATTGCCGAGCATGTGGCCAATGTGTTATCGGCGGATCCGGTGAATAATCCGCAGGAGGACGATCCGTTCCGGATTATTTCAACCAGTCTGCAGAGTAATTCGATTGCCGAAATTCGCCTGCGTTTTATCGACAATAATGAACAGATTGCTTATCAGCAGGAGATCCACATTGATAATATTCCCTGACAAACGCCAGCGCGGGAGTATGTTGGTGATGACGTTGTTCGTCATAATCATACTTGCCTTTCTGGGCATCACTATGGTGAATCTGCTATCGTCATCTAATCAGTCGGTGGTGTATGAAGTGCTTGGCGCCAGAGCGAAAATGGCGGCTCAGAGTGGAGTGCAACGATTACTTAGCACTGCTTTTCCATTAAACAGCCCGGTGGCGACCTGCAGTACCACTATCACCAGTAATGCGGCGTTTAGCACCGGTGATGGGCTGGAAAATTGCAGTTATCAGGCAACCTGCACTACCACCCAGGTGGTAAAACAAAATGTCGATTATAATTATTATCGGTTTGAGAGTACCGGTATCTGCCGGGCGAATGATATTTGGGCCAGCCGGACCTTCGAGTTGGATGCGTTCGAAGAACGTTAATAAAGGGTAAGCAGTGACTGTATTGCGTTGTTGTATTCTACTATTATGGTTGCCTGCCATGTGGGCGGCGGCTGCCAGCTGCTCCAGTGTTTTTGCCGATCCGGCCGGTTCTTATTCCGCTTCCGGTTATATTCAGTTTCAGCCGCAAACCTCTCTGGTTGGCAGTGACGGGCAAATTAGCTTTGCCAGTATGGTGGATAACAGCGGCGGCAGCAGCTGCGATACCGTCGCTTGTCAGTTAAGTGGTAGCAGTGCGGCGGGAATGGCCATTTCTGCTTACCAGTATTCATCATCATCCACCGATCGTTATATTCAGGATAACAGCTCTGGCACGTTAAGTGCCGGTAACTATCGTAACGTAACCCTGGGTAACGGCTCTGCTCTTACCGCTGTGTCCAGCAATAACACCTTTAAAATCAGATCGCTGTCGGTAAACTACAACGCGGTGCTAACACTGCAAAGCGGCGTTTACTGGATAGAAACCCTTAATCTCGGGCAAAATGCCCAACTGCAGGTGGCCAGTGGCGCCAAAGTAGTGATATATACCCGGGACTTTTCCACCAATATCAGTAACCGGGTCAATACTAACGGTAACCCCGACCAGTTACTGATGTATTCTGAAGGCAACATTACTTTTGGTCAGTATTCCCAGGTAAAAGGCTATTTTTATGCCGTGGCGTCGGCAAGCTATAATACTGACGTGCAACATACCGGCGCCGTCAATGCGCTGAATGTGATTATGCAGGACCGCGCAAAAATCACTTACGATCAGAGTGGAGTGTCGACCTTTGCCGCCGATAACCTGTGTACTCAGGCCGCTTTTCTGCCCACAGCAACCGCCCGCTGGACAATGAATGCCTGTGCCTTAACCGGTGCCAGTGGTGAAGTGGTGGATGCTATCGCCGGTGTTAACGGCCAGTCCTATGAGAACCCGAGTACCGACAGCAATGGCAAGCTCTGCCAGGCCACTTATTTTCGGGGCGATGGTGATCATATTCGCCTACCACATAATAGCCGCTACCAGGTCAGTGCGGGTACGGTGTCGTTCTGGATGAAAACCGATAACCTGGCGTTTTTTAATAATACTCAGGCTGGGGGGATGGCGTTGCTGTCGAAAGACAGTGCCAATAATTACAGTGGCCAATTCAGCGTATGGGTCACCTCCACGGGCGCGATTAAAGTGAGTCAGGAATCGGGCAATACAACCTACCAGATAAATTCTACCCCGGTGATCACCGAGGGGCAGTGGCACCATGTGGTTTACAGTGTAGGGGCTGCTGGTATGCAGGTCTACGTGGATAAGGTGCTGGTGGGCTCAAATAGCAGCTACACCTCAGGCTGGCAAAATAACAATCGTACTACGGTAATCGCGGCTAATGCCAATCGGCACGATGTTAACAATTCTTCCTACTCTGATATGGGGGATTTTTATCAGGGCCGCATGGATGATGTGCGCCTGTACAACTCTCAATTGTCGGAAGAACAGGTTGCGCTGTTGTTTGCTGAATCAGAAGCTAACTGTACCAGTTGTAGTTCAAATGCCACCCTGCTTTCACACTGGAATATGGATGTGTGTAGTCTTAACGGATCGTCTGGTGAGGTAGTCGATGTAGTAAGCGGTATTAATGGTCAGGCGGTCGATGGCGCCCGGGCTGAAAATTACGGGCGGTTTTGTCAGGCGGTTGGGTTCGATGGC
Source organism: Pseudomonadota bacterium (assembly GCA_036141415.1). GTDB lineage: Bacteria > Pseudomonadota > Gammaproteobacteria > Enterobacterales > Alteromonadaceae > Alteromonas. The sequence continues at coordinate 4,973 of JAYZXK010000260.1, read as the reverse complement.
AATAACGATCATATTAATATTCCGCACCACCGTAGCTATGAGCTCACAAGCGGCTCAATTTCTCTTTGGTTTAAAGTAGCAAATCTCGATCACAATCTAGATAGAAACGACGAATCTCTCCAGGCGCTTTTTTCTAAAGACTCCAGGGGCCGTGATTATGGTGGGCAACTCACCATTTATCTGGATCAGGATGGGCGCTTTCTGTTTAAGCATGAAACGCGGTCAAGGACCTACGAGGTGTACTCCGCACCAGAGGTAGAAGAACGCGAGCGCTGGTATCATCTGGTGTATACATGGAGCTCCTCTGGGTTCAATGCATACTTGGATGGCGTCTACCTCGGCAGCTATTCAGTCAGAGGCCTGACATTACGCAATAACCGCGAACCCATCATTCTTGGCGCCAGCGCGTCCAATTCCAGCAATAATGCGTCTTACAGCAATGAACTCGACTTTCATATGTTAGGGGATATCGATGATGTGCGAATATACAATGGCGAGCTGTCCACCGCAGATGTGCAGGCGCTGTATACCGCATCAGACTACACCTGTACTTCTTGCACCGGGGCCGTGGCTAAGTTGCACTATCAGTTTGAGGAAGCTTCGTGGAGTGGTGCAGGCTCGGTAATTGATTCATCTGCTGAGGGGAATAACGGCACGCCGGTAGGCGGGGTAGCACCTCAGTTGCCGGCAAACGACATTTCATGCCGAGCGTTGGATGTTCCCTATAACAACAGCTATAACCAGCTCGACGAAGTGGATAGCAATCTGGACCTGAACACAATCGGGCCACGGGGAACGATATCGTTCTGGTATCGCAGCGACAGCGGGTGGATCGACGGCGGTTATCGCATGTTGTTTGATGCAAGTCGCGGCGGAGCCAATAATGCTAGCGTCGACAAATACTTTTTTATGTCGTTAACCAATAACGGTGAGCTGGCTTTTGGCATGGAAGATAATAACGATAGTGACATGCAGGTTAAGTCGCAGTCGCTGGGTTATTCCGCTAACGAATGGGTACATATAGCGTTAAGCTGGGACGTCGCCTCTGAAGACGTTAATTTGTACGTCAATGGCAGTCGCGTGTACATGTACGGCAACTGGGCATTCAGTAGCTCTGAACTGGGCAATCTCTCGTCGGTTAAAATCGGCGATAGCTCAGCCAATTATTTTGTTTATGAGATGACCGCTAACTCGGCTAATGGTCAGATTGATGATTTCAGGCTGTATGATTACGAACAGTCCCGCGAAGCCATCCGGGCAGATTTAAACAGCACGGTAGACTGTGTAAGCGTGCATCACTACGAAATCACTCACCCTGATCAAACCCTCACGTGCAGTGCGGCTACGGTTACCATTAAAGCCTGTGCCAATGCCAGCTGTTCGGAGTTGGTGACCGATCCGGTCAGTGTGAATTTACCTAATGGTGACTGGTCGGTGTCGATGCCGGTAACGTTCTCCGGCTCAGTGACAACCACTTTAGAGCAATCTGTGGCGGGCACCTTCCCGTTATCTGTGACGGCGGCAAATACCGATTCTGCCCCGCAGTCTCCCACGGAGTGTACCACAGACTGTAATATCGACTTTGTGAATGCCGGTTTTGAATTCTATGATACCGCAGCCCCTTATTCCTCAGTACTGCCAGATATTATTGCCGAAGCCGACCTTGGCCGCATTGGCCTCAGGGCAGTACGGGATAACGCTGGCGTTTGTCAGGCGTTACTCACCGGTAATCAGTCGGTTTCGCTAAGTTATGACTGTATCGACGGCGGCAGCGGTTATTCGCCGGATCAGTGTTCTGTACCCTTAGCCGGAGTACCCATCAGTGACTCGGGCACCGGCCAGAACACCGCCAGTGTAACGCTGAACTTTGATGCCGACGGTGAGACCAGCCTGAGTGGTTTCTCCTACGCCGATGCAGGCCGGGTGACGCTTGCTGCGACCGCCAGTATTAACGGCGTAACCATCGACTCTGGCAGTGCCCGGTTTGATAGCATTCCAGCCAGTATTTCACTCGGTGCCACGGCGGCATATCCGCAAATCGCCGGCGCAGAGTTTACCCTTTCCATGTCAGCCCGAGGGGCCAATAACAGCGTACTACCCGGTTATCAGCCTGGGGCTATGCAGATGAGCCTGCTAAGGGCTGCGCCGGTTTCGGCTAATGCCGCAGAGGCACAGTTGTTTGTAGCTGCTTCTCAATCGGTGACCAGTGCTGCCAGTCAGGCCTGGTCTGATGTCAGCATCGCCGCTTTCACTAGCGGTAACTGGAGCTTTGCCCAGGCTTATGTTAGTGAGGTGGGTTCATATACCTGGGATGTTCAGGATGCGGACTATCTGGGTAATGTTATCAGCGCCAATCAGGTGGGACCGGGGCGGATCATCCCTGCGTATTTTGACGTTAGCCCCTCCACCACCCCGCAGTTTGAAGATCAGTGCAGCAGCCAGTTTACCTATATCGGGCAACCCTTTGATTTTGTTACCGGCAGTGAACCCGAGTTATCGGTAACCGCCTATAATGCCAAGGGCCAGGTAACCCGCAATTATTCCGATAGCCTGTGGCAGTTAAATCCTGGTAGCAGTGGGTTGAGCGCCATCAGTTTTGTTGATAACTCTGCTTATAGCGGCGCACTGAATATCCTTAACGCGGGGGATATACCGGTAATCAACGACCACACGGATTACGACGGCGAAGGTAAGATCACCGTGCTTAATACTCAGGTTAGCTACAGTAAAATTGCCACCCCGTCGGCAGGGGCAGGCAATGGCTCACCATTTACCGCTGATGCGGCGATGACATTTGCCGCGTCGTTCCTTACCGATGCTGACGGGGTGTGTTACCAAACCGCTTATCCGGGCAGTTGTGAGGCATTCAGTTTTGGCTCAATTCAGGGTACTGATCTTCGCTATGGCCGGTTGCGCATTGAAAATACCTTTGGTCCGGAAACCGAAACCCTAACGGCCCCGCTGGTTACGGAGTATTATGATAGCGGTAACTGGATGATAAACGTGCAGGACAGCTGTACTGCATTGAGTTTGTCACAAAGCAGTGGGCAGGTGTCGATAGCCAGCGCTTCCGAGGGGAGTGATGAGCAGGATATTACCAGTTACCTTCCATCCATTAGCAGCACAGGCGTGCTATCTGCCGGTAAAAGTCCGGACACAATGATTAATCTGGGGCCGGCCATGCAAAACGGTGTAGCGCTGCGTGGTGCGGTAAGTATCACGCTGGAGCCTGGAGCAACCGGTGCCGACTGGGCCGGGTATCTCAACATCGACTGGGATGGCGACGGTGATATCGACACCGATGACAAACCCAGCGGTGAGGCCTTCTTTGGTATTTACCGGGGCAACGACCGTACCATACACATTCGGGAAGGCTACTAAACCATCGGCTGACAGGGCGGTAGACACAACCTTGTATAAGCATAAATACCTGCTATCCCGATAAAGCTTGTATAATAGTTGAACGCTATGCAGGCCCCAAAGTCGAAGCGACAGGCAAATCAGGGCAATGGTTGGTTTTTTTCGGTTTAGTCAGGGAGTTTACTTGCTCAAAATAGCCCCCATTGTTAAAGTGTGCGGATAGTTGTTAAATCACGTCCAGCCGCCTTATTCCCGCACTTCACGGCGCAGTGACAGGTGCTTATTACAGGAAATACCACTTCATGTTTAAAAAACTTCGAGGCATGTTCTCTAACGATCTGTCCATCGACCTCGGAACAGCCAATACATTGATCTACGTAAAAGATCAGGGCATCGTGCTGAATGAACCCTCCGTTGTTGCTATCCGCCAGGAACGTGCTGCCGGCCCTAAAAGTGTTGCTGCGGTAGGTGCCGAAGCTAAGCGCATGCTGGGCAGAACGCCGGGTAACATTCGTGCCATCCGGCCAATGAAAGATGGTGTTATCGCCGATTTCTACGTCACCGAGAAAATGCTACAGCACTTTATCAAGCAAGTGCACGACAATAACTTCCTGCGCCCCAGTCCGCGGGTACTGGTGTGTGTTCCCTGTGGTTCTACCCAGGTTGAGCGTCGCGCAATCAAAGAATCGGCGCTCGGTGCCGGTGCCCGTGAAGTGTATCTGATTGATGAGCCCATGGCAGCGGCAATAGGTGCTGGCTTACCCGTATCCGAAGCAACCGGTTCAATGGTGGTTGATATCGGTGGTGGTACCACCGAAGTGGCGATTATCTCTCTTAACGGTGTGGTCTATTCCTCTTCCGTGCGTATTGGTGGTGATAAGTTCGATGAAGCGATTATCAACTATATCCGCCGTAACTTTGGCTCACTGATTGGTGAAGCCACAGCAGAGCGCATTAAGCACGAAATTGGTGCTGCTTATCCGGGTGAAGAAGTTCGCGAAATTGAAGTTCGTGGTCGTAACCTGGCCGAAGGCGTACCACGCGGCTTTATTCTTAATTCAAATGAAATTCTGGAAGCATTGCAGGAGCCATTAACCGGTATCGTATCGGCAGTCATGGTGGCCCTTGAGCAGTCACCGCCAGAATTAGCCTCTGATATTTCAGAGCGAGGCATGGTGCTTACCGGTGGTGGCGCATTGCTTAAAGATCTCGACCGACTCCTGATGGAAGAAACCGGTATCCCGGTGGTAATAGCCGATGATCCGCTCACCTGTGTGGCACGTGGCGGGGGTAAAGCCTTCGACATGATAGACATGCACGGTGGGGATTTGTTTAGCTACGAGTAAATAGACAAGGCAACCTTCTCAGGTTGCCTTCTTGCATTATGGATACAATATTTACCCGTGGTCCCTCACTCAATATCCGGCTGGCATTAGCTCTGGCAATGTCGGTGATGTTGATCGTACTCGATTTTAAGCTCGATGCGTTTTCGACCACCCGGGTATTTCTGAACTCTCTGGTCAGTCCGGTTCAGTATCTTGCCAATTTGCCCGGTCAGCTTCTTAATGCCAGCGCCCAGCGCCTTACCTCTCAACAAGCTCTTATAGAAGAAA